>JAUPMA010000162.1 GCA_030836935.1 Pseudomonadota bacterium
GCGGTTGATGATGAAACCGCAAAACTGATCGACTTCGCTGCGCAGTGTTACGAACTGAGTGACGGAAAATTTGATATCACATCCGGCGTACTTCGCCGCGTCTGGAAATTTGATGGTTCAGACAGGGTGCCGCTGCCAGCGCAAACAGATGCCATTATGCAACTGGTTGGCTGGCACAGGGCAAACTGGAATAAACCATGGCTTGTACTGCAACCCGGAATGGAAATTGATCTCGGCGGCCTTGGCAAGGAATACGCAGTTGATCAGGCCGCCAAACTGGCAAGCCATGTTACTAATGCGGGTTTGCTGGTGAATTTTGGCGGAGACATTTACGCAAACAAACCAAGGCAAAACGACAAACCCTGGCTGATTGGTGTGGATGACCCGGACAATACCGGAAAAAAATCCGCAGGAAAAATAGAACTGTACCAGGGCGGATTAACCACCAGTGGTGATGCGCGCCGGTACCTGCTGAAAAATGGCGTGCGTTACAGCCACATTCTCGATCCGCTCACCGGCTGGCCAGTGCCGGATGCGCCGCGTTCGGTGACGGTGATTGCCAACACCTGTCTGGAAGCAGGCATGCTGTCAACATTTGCCATGCTGCATGGAAAAAATGCCGAAACATTTCTGGCGGCGCAGAATGTAAAATACTGGTGCCTGCGGTAGTGGAATAAACAGCCGGTAAACAGCTGTCATGACCGGCCTGGATATTTCACCAAAAAAGAAAAAGACTTCACCGCTACTTGGCAACCGCTCCCTGCGTTGCTCTACCTCCTGCATCCATGCAGTCGTGCGCCTGCGGCATTCACACATCCGTGTGCATTGCGCAAATGCACGCAAATAAGAGCGCAATTTTTTTATGCCGCAGAAAATAACGTGGAAACAAATGCCAACCAATTCCGGTGAAATAACCAGGCCGGCCACATGCAGAATTCATAATTCCCTGACCGGTTCCCGAAACAGATATAACGCCAGCAATTCAGGACGCAATCTTCCCTGTTCATTCTGATACATCATCTGGTTCATGTTATGCCGCCCAAAAACAGCCTGCTGTTTTTGCTGCAATAAAGTGTGACACCTGATTCCGGTAAATATCATTGTATAGCCAGCCTCCCGCGCCTGCTGCAACAGCGCCTCGTCATGCCGGCCATGCGGAAATGACATGCTCGATGGCAACGTCTGCCCGGTTAAATCGCGCAATGCATCTCTGGCCTGCCGCAACTCGGCCAGGGGATCCGCTGACCGGGTCAATGGCTCATGACGCACGCCGTGTGTGCCCAGGTCAAAATATCCTGCCAGTTGATTCAACTGAATCTGATCCAGCATTTGCACCGGATGCGGCAATCCGAATGTTTCAATAATCCGCGCCACTTTTTCGCGTATTTCCGCCGAACTTTTTTGTATGGCCTGAATCAGCTGACGAATATCCTGTTCGGTAACTACAGCCGCCACTGGTTGCTGCAATGCGCCTGCAATCGCATCCAGCCGCTCGCGCGGCAACTGCCTGATACGCCATGAACTGTAAAGAATTTCCTGCCAGGAAAGCATGGATTTCCCAATCGCGCCCGTGGTAACAAATAGCAAAGGCCTGACTGCATTTTGCTGCGCAATGGGCATGGCATATTCGAGATTGTCCAGCCAGCCATCATCAAACGTTACCAGCAATGGATAATCCGGCAGCGCAGCACCGCCCGCAAGAAAATCCTGCAATTGCTGCAAATTGACCGGGTTGTAATGTTTTCTGAAAAAAACCAGGCAATCACGAAAAAAACCATCTGTAACAGTCCATTCCATGTCGGCCTGCAACAACCGGATATCATCCGGGGGGAATACACGATGAAACAGCACAACAGTCAGTGCATGCCGGTTCCGCCTGCGATGTACAAGCGACAGCAAACCGGATTGATACAATGCTTTCTTGATCAGATCTTTCAGCACAACAACGACAGCTCCTGATGATTCATTTCCGGCTGGCTGCAATCAATCCAGCACATGCGATACCAGACCATCCGCCAGTTTTGGCTCAAACCAGGTGGACTTGGGCGGCATCACCTGATTACTGTCGGCCACGGCCATCAAATCATTCATGCTGGTGGCATACATGGCAAACGCCACCGCCATCTCGCCGGAGTTGACGCGCTTTTCCAGTTCCTTCAACCCGCGCATGCCGCCAACAAAATCAATGCGTGAATCGGTGCGCGGGTCATGAATACCCAGCACCGGTTGCAGCAAATTATCTGCCAGCAGACTCACATCCAGTTTTTTCACCGGATCCTGCGGAATCCGTTCAGGATGAATATTCAGTTTGTACCACTCGCCGCCGAGATACATGCCGAATTCACCGGCGCGTGCCGGTTTCATTTGCCCATTATGTTTTACGCAATCAAAATTCTTTCTGATTTTTTCGATGAAGGCTTCCTGACTCAAACCATTGAGGTCGGTAATCACGCGATTGTAATCAAGAATTTTCATCTGATTATGCGGAAATACAACAGCCAGAAAATACTGGCTCATGTCATGTTCACCGCC
>JAUPMA010000021.1 GCA_030836935.1 Pseudomonadota bacterium
TTATTGATACTCAGGCGCGTACCCTTTCCCGGAATATAATCCAGATAAATCACATCACCCGATTTCATGGTTGCAAAATAATCATAAGACTGGCGCAGACGTGATTGCATGATTTTCAATTGTTGCGGATCATTATTCAGCACAAAACCGTCATACCAGCCTTCAATCAGTTTTTCGACCGGCACTTCCTTGTACACAAAATGCAACGCAATGCGTTTTGCGGTTTCTGAATAAATGATGTCATTCGCGTTACTTGATCGCTCCTCCAGATATAACGCGGCAACATAAATGTCAGTAAAGACTTTTCTTCTGACACCGGCGCCATTGAGTTGCAGCGAGTTACCGTGATTAATGCAAATACTGTCCGGTATTTTTACCCCGGCAACATCTATCGCATACGCCGGGAAATGGATGCAGCAAAGACTGCACAGAAAAAAACAGGAAAATGACTTCAACCGGAATACAGCCAATGCTTGCAGCAACATACATGACAGGAATATTGAATGATTCATGACAGCATAGTCATGCCAGGTAACGCTATTGTTACAGCAGATCCCCCTGAATCCGGGCCGGTACCGCCAGGTAAAGCGGCGGAGACATATTTCTTCCTGCAAGTGACTGGATGAACAGGGCTTGCTGACCAGGCAAATCCGGCCCCCGTCGCAACATAGCGTGCTTTAGCCTGAATGCCATCGCCAGGGCAAGAAACTCCGGCTTTATCTGCCTGGCAGAATCGGCGTATCTGATAATATTTGTTTTAATCCGAATCATAATCGGCGTTTTTGCTAATTACTAAAATAGGCGTATATGCTAACATCTATTACGTTATTTGAACATATCGGCGTTAACGCCGACCCTGAAACAGCCAAAAAGGTGAAAACGAACCATGAATCAGGAACTCTCTGATCTGGTCATGCAAGTTATCAAGCTGGCCAGCGAGCAAAAAATTACCCAGAAGGAGCTGGCTGCCCTGGCCAGAATGAACGAGACCAGCCTCTCCCGGTTAAAAACAGCCAATGACGCCCGGTTTCTCAACATTCAGCAACTGGGCAATGCCGTGGGCCTGAAACTGATGTGGGTGGAAAACACTTCCTATGCAGAGCGCATCGCCCGTGGCAACCTCTTTGAATAAAAAGGAATACGCATGGACAGGATTGCTGTCATCTGGACACGACTGAACGGCCAGCCCCTCAAAATGGGCACACTGGTCGTCACGGATACCGAATCACGCTTCAGTTATGAACCGGGCTATCGCGAGACCGGCTTGCGCGGTTTAGGCCTGGTTTACAATCCAGAAAACCTGCAAAAAACAATCACGCGCGCGCGCGATCATTATTTTGATTTGTTGCCGCCACTTCAGTCACTGGTACCGCCCCGCAGCGAAAACAACTTTCAGCGCGCCCTGCTGGTGCGTTATCTCGAAAGCATCCATGTCCGTCCGAAAACCGGCTTTGACACCGACTGGGAAATATTGATCCGCGCCGGCCACGGCGCCATCGGACATCTCGATCTGTTTGCCAGTGACGAAGCCGCCAGCCAATGGTATTCCACACCATCCAGACGCGGCCTGATGGAACTCGATGGAAAATTCGGCTTCTCACTAAAAGAATTCATGACCTGGTTTGACGATGAAGCCAAAAACCTGATTGAAATATTAGGCCCCACTCCCAGCGTAGGTGGCGCCATCCCAAAATTGCCGCTGAGCATTCCGCGCACAGGATGGAATGGATACATCGGATTACCAACACGATCCGGCGATACCGACCGAACCGATATTTTATTGAAGCTGGAAAAAACATCAGCCTATCCCGGCATCATCGAACTGGAAATACTGGGGCTTGAGGCACACCGCAAGGCCGGGTTTGACGTGCCCCGATACTGGCCAGTCGAAGTAAACGGATTGCGCGGCCTGGCGATTGAACGCTTTGATCGCAATACCACCTCAACACCCATTTTCATGGAATCCCTGTACTCGATTCTCGCATCAGGCAACCGCCGTATCACCAATCACTACAGCGCAACCTATGATTTCATTCTGCGCGCACTGGGAAATCCGCATGTAAAACTGGTGAACGATATCCGTGGCGCGCAACAACATCTGGTGGAACGTCTCATCATGGCCATGCTGACAGGCAATGGCGATCTTCATCTGGAAAATTTATCCTTGCTTGAACGCAATGGAAAAATTGCATTCTCGCCCGTGTACGACCCGACGCCCATGCGGGCATATCAAATTCACAACATGATTACTCCACCGGGAATGAGCTGGGGTGATTATGGCAATTTGCCGGATGATTACAAAAAAGAAATGCCAATTGATTTTCATACAGCCTGGATCCGGTTTTTCAAACAGGCCAATATACGCCGGAACGAATACACAAAAATCATTCAGCGGCTGCTGGATGCAACCAGAGACTATGAAGCCAGCATAGGCAAACTGAAAACATTGCCGGACGAAAACAAAAACAGACTGATAGAAGTGCACCGGTCGATGCGCGAGGAATTCGGGAAATTCGAATAACTTTAAACGCCATTAACCGACTGTTAAAGCGTCAGGATTTTTGAGCAATGTTTATCTGTATCCTTCTGCCGATTGCTACAACTCACTCAGGGCAGAACGAGCGATGGTTATCTTCACCTACTCTGTACCAAGTATTCTCTTCGCCTCAGCCAGCGTAACTATATTGCCTTCCCGGATGTCAGCCAGTCCTTTGGCCACAGCCTTAATGAACCGCAATTCTTCGGCAGATTTTTCGTAATCATCGAGGCCTTGCACGACAGCTACGCCCCTGCCCCTGCTGGTCAGCAAGACTGGTCTGTGTGTATCGTTCACTTGGCTTATGACTTTGCCCGGATTGACCTTGAGGTCAGACAGAGGAATGACATCCTCTGAAAATTTTGGCTGCATGCTGATGCCCCCGTTTGATTATGGGCCATTAGTAGCACCTGTCTACAGGTGCTATCAAGAAGCCAAATGAGGTTCACATGGGCGCATTTCTGTATCAGGTATCACAGTGCATCAACGAGTCTGATCGTTTGATCCTACGAGCGAATTATTAGCAGTCATATTGGATTTACCATGCGCTGCCTTTTTGGGCAGATATAACTTTATCTTCTTGCTCTTTTGGCAATTGGACAACATGGATTTCAACGCCAAATTCTCTGGCTGCTTCTGCCACCCATGAATTGCCTTGCACATATTTCGCAGACTCATTTGAGGCAAAACACATTATTTTCCGCCAGCCAGGGCCAAGCTTTTTTTCAATTAGCGCGAGTTTCAGTATGTCGCCCTTTATTTTATGTAATTGAGCGCCTTTTACTGTGAATTTAACGTTCAAATCAGCCGCGCATTTTTTGCGTCGGCTGTATTTGTTTGTTAAGCCATCTTTCTGACATAGTGGTAATCCTTGATTTTTACTAACTCGGACTTCTCCACTTGTTGTGCCTTGTAAAGATCCCAGCGTATTTGTAGATTCAGCCAGAAATCAGCAGACACTCCAAAAAAGCGCGCAAGGCGTAGAGCCGTGCTTGGAGTGACACCTCTTTTCTTATTTACTAACTCATTTACTCTTTGATAGGGAACATGAATAGCATCTGCCAGCTCCCGCTGTGTTATTTGCATCGGCAATAAAAACTCTTCAGCCAGCATTTCTCCTGGATGAGTGGGTTCTCTGTTTGTGGGTATACGAACCATAGCGCACCTCTAATGATAATCTGTAACTTCTACTCTATCAGGTCCAGACTCAGTCCAAACGAAACAGATCCTGTATTGCTCATTAATACGAATACTGTGCTGCCCTTTCCTGTTGCCTGAAAGCGGCTCCAGCCGATTGCCCGGTGGGACTTTAAGTTCTTCCAAAGTGATTGCAGAATCTAGCTGATCAAGCTTTCTACTTGCGACGGGCCAAATAGCTTGAGGACATGCCTTGCGGGCCATCTTGGTAGCTTTGCCATTGAATATATCTTCTGAGGCTTGATCTTTGAATGAGACAATCATGATAATACGATATCACGGATATCATGCTATGGGAACAGGACCACATTAGGGCAACAATTGATTAGGCCGCAGCCCGTAAATAGTGTGATAGACCGCATGCAGCCTACCCCGTTTGACGATATGTCTATTTCTGGATTGGATAATAATGTGTCTGCTTCCAAATTAGCAATCACAATATAAGGACATACTGTTAAGGATAACGTCATTTCCCGTTTCCGGGACAATCATCTTTCCAGAACAATTTCTCGCAAAGTGTCAGAGCGTTCGCGCTAGTGGCACATGCGACAGGTTGTGATGTTTATGAATGCGAATTGAAGGCGCAACGGGCAGTGTGTTCCCGCCTGGTTAAGCAGCTATTAACCCGGCAATGTTCATCGCCGGATCAATTATTATGCTGTTTCATATATTCCGTGTTCCCGTGTCGCCAGAAATTCAATATCCGGCCAGCGTTCTTTGGTCATGTCGAGATTTACCCGCGTTGGTGCGATGTAAACCAGATCACCGGCATGATCGAGCGCAAGATTGGTAATTGCTTTTTCCCTGAATTGCGCCAGCATTTTTGCATCACTGCATTGCACCCAGCGCGCGGTGGTGACATTCACCGGCTCAAACGTGCAATCAACGCTGTATTCATCTTTCAGGCGATGCGCGACCACATCAAACTGCAATAAACCTACCGCACCAAGTATCAGATCATTATTGATGAGCGGGCGATACAGCTGGGTGGCGCCTTCTTCGCATAACTGCATCAAACCTTTTTGCAGGGCTTTCATTTTTAACGGATCACGCAATTGCGCACGGCGAAACAGTTCCGGTGCAAAATTCGGAATGCCGGTGAATACCAGGTCTTCGCCCAGTGTGAAGGTGTCGCCAATACGAATGGTGCCATGATTGTGTACGCCGATGATGTCACCGGCATAGGCTTCATCCACATGGCCGCGGTCAGATGCCATGAATGTCAGTGCATCGGGAATCTTGATGTCTTTTTGCAAACGCACATGTTTAACCTTCATGCCTTTTTCATATTTGCCGGAACAGATGCGCATGAATGCAATACGGTCGCGATGTTGCGGGTCCATATTCGCTTGGATTTTGAAAACAAAGCCGGTGAATTTTTCTTCTGCTGGTTCAACCCGGCGCGCACCGGCATCACGGCCACGGGGTGATGGCGCGTATTGATCCAGCGCATCGAGCAGTTCGCGTATACCGAAATTGTTGATACCGGAACCGAAAAACACCGGTGTCATTTTTCCAGCGCGATAGGCATCCAGATTGAATTCGTGTGAAGCACCGCGCACCAGCTCAATTTCATCGCGCAATTCGGCAGCTTGCAACCCGAGTATTTCATCGAGCTGCGGATTATTCAGTCCCTGCACTACATCGCCCTGCTGGATTTTTCCGCCATGAGTGGCGCTGAAAAAATGCACACAGTCGTTATACAAATCAAACACACCCTTGAATTGCTTGCCCATGCCAATCGGCCAGGTAATGGGCGCGCATTGAATTTTCAATATGTTTTCAACTTCGTCGAGCAATTCAATGGGCGGGCGTGATTCACGATCCATTTTGTTAACGAAGGTGATTATGGGTGTATCGCGCAGGCGGCACACATCCATCAGTTTGATGGTGCGTTCTTCCACGCCCTTGGCGGCGTCAATCACCATCAGCGCCGAATCTACTGCCGTTAGTACGCGATAGGTATCCTCCGAGAAATCCGCATGACCGGGGGTGTCGAGCAAATTGATAATGCAATCTTTATAGGGAAACTGCATGACGGATGACGCTACGGAAATACCGCGCTGTTTTTCAATTTCCATCCAGTCTGATGTGGCATGCCGCGTTGCCTTGCGGCCTTTTACTGTGCCTGCCATCTGGATGGCGCCGCCGTACAGCAACAACTTTTCGGTAAGCGTGGTTTTACCGGCATCGGGATGCGAAATAATGGCGAAGGTGCGTCGCCGTTGCATTTGCTGGAGATAGTCAGACATATGAAATAACATGATGAATAAGATGCGGAATTATACACGTTGCCGAGGCGGCTCGACATGATGAAATGATCGCACCCGAA
>JAUPMA010000163.1 GCA_030836935.1 Pseudomonadota bacterium
CATCAAGTGTTCGGAGTGCGGCAATCGGTTACTGGTTCCGGTGTCAGATCAGATGATTTATGGCCACCTTATTGGCCAACACACAATCGGTGTCTATCCTCTTCTTGCCGATGACACGTGTCATTTTCTGGCAGTTGATTTTGATGAGTCTGAATGGCGAGAGGATGCACAGGCTTTTGCCCGATCATGTGATGAATTGGGAGTGCCGGTGGCATTGGAAATTTCCCGATCAGGTAATGGCGCTCATGTCTGGATTTTCTTTTCCTCGCCGGTTTCGGCGCGCGATGCCAGACGACTTGGTTCAGCGATTATCAGTCACACCTGTATTCGTACCCGGCAGTTGAAATTAACATCCTACGACAGGTTGTTTCCCAACCAGGACACCATGCCTAAAGGTGGTTTTGGCAACCTGATTGCCTTGCCCTTGCAAAAGAAACCTCGCGAACAAGGTTGCAGCGTGTTCGTGGACAATGCGTTGCGCCCCTATCCTGATCAGTGGGCTTTCCTTGCTTCCATGCAATCAATGTCACCGAACGATATTGAGTCATTCATTTTACTTGCCACGGGAGGAAAACATCCGCTGGATGTGACATTCATAGATGACGAAGATAATAAACAACCCTGGAAGCATGTCGCGCCAATTTCCGATAAGTTGCCTGAGTCTGTGCCGGAAACACTCGCAATAACGCTATCCAACCAGATTTATTTTGAGAAAACACAATTACCGCAATCCCTGGCCAATCGGCTGATCCGTCTTGCTGCTTTTCAGAATCCGGAATTTTACAAGGCGCAAGCAATGCGTCTGCCGGTATGGGATAAGCCGCGTGTGATTGGTTGTGCAGAGAATTATCCATATCATATCGCTCTGCCAAGAGGTTGTCTGGATGCTGTTCAGGATCTTCTAAAAAATAACACTATTCGCTGTGATTTGTGCGATGAGCGTAACGAAGGTGATCATTTGGATATGGCATTTGTCGGTACGTTGCGCGCTGATCAGGAGGCCGCTGTGACGGCAATGTTGCATCATGATACAGGTGTATTGTGTGCGCCCACTGCATTTGGTAAAACGGTTATCGCTGCGGCAATGATTGCAAGGCGTGACGTCAATACATTGGTGTTGGTACATCGAACGGAATTATTAAGACAGTGGCGGGAACGACTCTGTACTTTTCTTGATGTCGACAAGAGTATGGTTGGAAATATCGGCGGTGGAAAAATGAAACCGACAGGTAAAATTGATATTGCGGTCATGCAATAATTGTCGCGCAAGGGTGAAATTAATGCGCTGGTTGAGAATTATGGTCAGGTTATTGTGGATGAGTGCCACCATGTCGGCGCCGTGTCATTTGATGCCATTCTAAAGTGTGTGAAAGCAAAATATGTGTTGGGGCTTACTGCTACACCCATCCGGCGAGATGGGCAGCAACCGATTATCTTCATGCAGTGCGGGCCAATCCGGCATGCTGTCGTACCGTCCGCAAGCACGCCACGGGAATTGCGGGTTATTCCCCGTATGTTGTGCAAACGAATTGATTTGCCTGTTGATACTGGAATACAGGATGTATTTCATGTCCTGGCCAATGATCAGGATCGAACTGCCATCATTGCTGCGGAAATTGAGCAAGCTTACAGCCAGAGCAGGAAAGTGCTGGTGCTGACCGAGCGCACGGAACATCTTGATGCGATCTACTCAGTCATCAACGGAAAAATACCTTCACTGTTTGTGCTGCATGGACGGATGTCGAAAAAACAACGTGTCTCGATTCTTTCTGCGCTCGACTCATTGCCACCGGATGTTCCTCGTGTACTTCTTGCAACGGGGAAGCTGGTTGGAGAAGGTTTTGATCATCCACCTCTTGATACGCTGGTTTTGGCCATGCCAATTTCCTGGAAAGGCACTCTGCAGCAATATGCCGGTCGCTTGCATCGCGAACATGCAGGTAAGGTTGATGTTCAGATTATTGATATCGTGGATACGGGGCACCCGGCGTTGATGCGCATGTGGAGTAAGCGTCAATCAGGATATAGAGCTATGGGTTACCGTATTGGGGAATATTCTTCTTAGATTGAGTGAAAGTGATAGTAGGTGCTGAGTTATTATGGTCAGAAATGGTGTCCGTAAATAAAGTACCTGTATCGCGTCAAATCAATGACTTATCAGGCCGGTTTTCCGTAAATTATTTAGATTAAGTGATTGTTTTTATAAGGAATATAGGCTAACTGGGGGTCAAGTGGTCGGAGGTTTAAATCCTCTCGTCCGACCAATTAAATCAACATACAATACAGGCTATATAAAAAACAAACCCCGCATGGCGGGGTTTGTTGTTTGTGTAGTCTGAAGCCTGGCCGGCTTTAAACACAGCCCGTCGGTTTGGGCAGGCCGCCATATTTGGTGATGGGTTTCATCGGGCCGGTCATCCACATGGAGAAGAGTTCCTTCTGGTCCTTGTCGATGTATTTGGCGAATTTGCGAATCGGCGGCACGGAGCTGTGTTCATCGTAGTATTCGCGGGCTTTCAGAATCTGTTCCCATTTTTCATCAGTCAGTGCAAAGCCGTCAGCTTCGGCCATGGCCTTGGCTACCTCCGGGCTCCACTGGTTCATGTCCTGTAAATAACCGTCGCCGTCACGTGCTGGTAAGTTCATATTGAGTACCTCGTCTCTCTGGTTGGGGGGGTGGTCAGGTATCTCATAATACCTGAGTAAAACGGTAGGTTATTTATACCAGTAGTGCCGGGGCCTTGCAAGCCTGTTTTGCGGGTAAGTAGCAGTGTGACTGGGTCGAATGCGTTATTTGTTTCTGTGAGTTGGGATTTATTCCGGCAATTCGCTTTCAGCGGAGGCTGAATTATTCGGCATATCCCCTTGGACTTGTTTTTGCTTCCGCTCCGGCGGATTTGTCCGTCTGAAGATTAAGGCGGGGGATATTGGCCGGTTTGTCTTTATCCAGATCAAGTGTTTACGTTTCAGTTATCCCCTAAACTGCGTCCATGTTTTGATTGAAGCCGAGATGCTATTGAACACTTCAGCAGGCAAGCATTCCGGGGCGGTGTTATCGCCCGACCCGCACACAGGCCGCATTCCCGGCAACCGGGGAATCTGGGTGGGTATATTTTGCGTACTGGTCGAATTTACCATGCTGTTTGTTGTGTATTTCGTTGCCAGAGTACACAACGCTGACGATTTTCGCGTTGGCCCGGACAGGCTGGTGACGCGAGCCGGTGTGGCCATTACCCTTTTTTTGCTGGCCAGTGGTTATTGCATGGTAAAGGCCGTGGAAGTCATCCGGTATGATCGCCAGCGTGCAGCGGCCTTGTGGGTGCTGGCAGCCATCGTGCTGGGGTTGGGTTATCCGGTGATCAAGTATTTTGAGATCAGCTGGTATGTTGAGCATGGCATTGGTGGTCAGGCGGGTATTTTTTACGGTACGTACTATTACCTGACACTTAATCATCTGGTGCATGTAGGCTGGGGCCTGATGGGGCTGTTTTATGTTGGCGTTCGCAGTGCGCTGGGTGGTTACAGTGCCGCAAATTACAGTGGTCTGGAAGCCGCAGCCATGTACTGGCATACCACCGACATTCTCTGGCTGGTGATCTTTCCGCTGTTTTATGTGCTGAGGTGACTGGAGAAACTTATGGGGATTGGATCGGCAGAAAAAACCTGGCTGGCATTATTTGCACTGACACTGTTTGGCGCCGTGCTCGCCGAAACCGGGCACGCAGGCTGGCCACTTTCCCTGGCTGTTGCAACCGCCATTCTGCTCAAGGGCGGGCTGGTGATTGATCGTTACATGGAAATGCCG
>JAUPMA010000164.1 GCA_030836935.1 Pseudomonadota bacterium
ATGACAACTGTTCACGCTGCAACCGCTACTCAAAAAACCGTTGACGGTCCTTCTTCAAAAGACTGGCGCGGTGGCCGCGGTATTCTGGAAAACATCATTCCTTCATCAACGGGCGCAGCCAAAGCTGTAGGCGTTGTATTGCCGGAACTGAATGGCAAGCTGACCGGTATGGCATTCCGCGTTCCAACTTCAGACGTGTCAGTTGTCGACTTGACAGTTGAACTGAACAAGGAAGCCAAGTACGCCGACATCTGCGCCGCCATGAAAGCCGCTTCACAGTCTGGTGACATGAGCAAGACTCTGGGTTACACCGACGAGAAAGTGGTTTCTACTGATTTCCGAGGCGTTGGCTACTCATCTATTTTCGATGCAGAAGCCGGTATCGCTCTGGACGGCACTTTCGTGAAAGTGGTTGCCTGGTACGACAACGAATACGGTTACACCTGCAACATGATGCGTTTTGTACAGCACATTGCAAAATAAGCAGTAGTTGGTTGAAAGGCGGGTTAGGTTTTCTAACCCGCCTCTTTTTTTACAAGAGCAGTTCTTGACAGCAGTAACGGTTTTTACAAGAGTTATTCGCAAAGTTAATTCTTAAAAAATTTTGCCAATTTCTTTTATTAAATATTAACGGAGTAATCCTATGGCATTCATTCGCATGACTGACCTTGATCTCAAGGGCAAACGTGTACTCATCCGCGCTGACCTCAATGTGCCGGTTAAAGATGGCAAAGTCACTTCGGATGCGCGCATCACGGCATCCATGGCAACGTTCGAGCATTGCATCAAGGCTGGCGCCAAAGTGATGGTGATGTCGCATCTGGGCCGCCCGACTGAAGGTGAATTCAAGCCGGAAGATTCCTTGCAGCCGGTTGCCGATGTAATGAGCAAAAAACTCGGCAAACCGGTGCGCGTAATCAAGGATTGGGTGAACGGTGGTTTTGATGTCGCTGCTGGCGAACTGGTATTGCTGGAAAACGTTCGCGTTAACAAGGGTGAAAAGAAAAACGTCGATGAAACTGCGAAGAAATATGCGGCATTGTGCGATGTGTTTGTGATGGATGCATTCGGTACCGCTCATCGCGCTGAAGCCTCAACACACGGTGTCGCCAAATTTGCGCCGACTGCCTGCGCCGGTATTCTGTTAACGGAGGAACTGGATGCACTGAACAAGGCGCTGGCCAATCCGAAGCGTCCGATGGTGGCGATTGTTGGCGGTTCAAAAGTTTCTACCAAACTGACTGTGCTTGAATCCTTGTCAGAAAAAGTGGACCAGATGGTTGTGGGTGGTGGTATTGCCAATACATTTATTCTGGCGACCGGCAAAAAAATCGGCAAATCCCTGTGCGAAGCCGATCTGGTTCCGACAGCCAAAATGCTGATGGAAAAAATGAACAAGCGCGGTGCCAAGATTCCGGTTGCCGTGGATGTTGTGGTAGGTAAAAAGTTTGATGCCAGCGAACCGGCTGTACAGAAAGATGCGGCGAATGTTGCCGATGACGACATGATTTTTGACATCGGTCCGAAGAGTACGCAGGAACTGGTTGATATCATCATGAAAGCCGGCACCGTGGTCTGGAACGGCCCGGTTGGTGTATTCGAGTTTGATCAGTTCGGCGAAGGCACGAAGAAAATTGCTGAAGCCATTGCCAAAACCAGTGCGTTTACACTGGCCGGTGGTGGTGACACGATTGCCGCCATCCAGAAATACGACATCTATGACAAGGTGTCATATATTTCCACGGCTGGCGGCGCCTTCCTGGAATATCTGGAAGGCAAGGTGCTGCCGGCTGTTGAGATTCTGGAACAGCGCGCTAAAGGCTAAAAAACACAGACCCCGGATTCCGGGGTCTTCTTGTTTGTAGGAGCGGGCCATGCCCGCAATTTTTATAAAGAAAAGATTTCCGCAAAAATGAACGCTAATGAACGCAAATAAAGAAAAAGCTTTTTGGCTTTTCATTTGCCTTCATTTGCGGACTTCAGCTTTTGTATTTGATTGCGCTGTGTTTAACACAGCCATGAATTGAAGAGGAGTTTCTACCTTGCGTAGAACCAAGATAGTCGCCACCCTCGGCCCGGCTACAGATAACCCGCAAATTATCGAAGAGCTGATTCGGGCCGGTGTGGATGTGGTGCGTTTGAATTTTTCACACGGCACTCACGAAGAACAGAAACGCCGCGCCCAATGGGTGCGCGAAATCAGCGAAAAAACCGGCCGTGTGGTTGGCGTGCTGGTGGACTTGCAAGGCCCGAAAATCCGCATCGAACGTTTTACGGATGGCAAGGTGCAGTTGCGCCAGGGCGACAAGTTCATTCTCGACGCCAACCTCGACAAAATGGCGGGCACAAAAGATCGTGTGGGCATTACCTACAAAAGCCTGCCCGATGATGTGAAGCCCGGCAATACGCTGATTCTTGACGATGGCCGCATGGCGCTGGTTGTCGAAAAAGTGTCGGGCAGCGAAATTCATTGCATCGTTGCCCAAAATGGCGAGCTGTCCAACAAGAAAGGTATTAACCTGCAAGGTGGCGGTTTATCTGCGCCGGCGCTGACCGAAAAAGACAAGGAAGATATTATTGCTGCGGCAGAAATCCAGGCGGATTATCTGGCGGTGTCATTTCCCAAGAGTGCAGATGATATTAAAGAAGCGCGCAAACTGTTGCGTGATGCCGGTGGCTACGGCGGCATTGTTGCAAAAATCGAACGTGCTGAAGCACTTAGGGTAATTGATGAAATTATTCTCGCTTCAGATGCTATCATGGTTGCGCGCGGTGATCTGGGTGTGGAAGTGGGCGATGCGGAATTGCCAGCCATCCAGAAAGATCTGATCAAGCGTGCGCGCACCATGGATCGTCTGGTGATTACCGCCACGCAAATGATGGAATCCATGATTGAAAATCCGATTCCAACCCGCGCAGAAGTTTTTGATGTGGCCAATGCTGTGCATGACGGTACCGATGCGGTGATGCTGTCGGGCGAAACGGCCAACGGCAAATATCCGGTGAAAACCGTGCAGGCCATGGGACGCATTTGCGAATCAGCCGAGCAGCATCCGCTGGCAAAAGTATCTGATCACCGTGTGCATCTGACATTCGGGCGGGTGGATGAAGCTATAGCCATGGCGACCATGTACACCGCCAATCATCTTAATGTGGATGCGATAGCCGCATTGACTGAATCCGGTGCAACCGTATTATGGATGTCACGTATCAGTTCCAGCATACCGATTTATGCCATGACACGTCATGAACAGACTCGGCGCAAGGTAACGCTGTACCGGGGCGTGTATCCAACCAGCATCAATTTTGAAAAAATCGGTCCTTACAACATCAGTTCCAAGGTGGCCGACATACTGGTTGAAAAAGGCATCGTCAAACAGGGGGATCGCATTATTATTTCCCGTGGTGACTTGCTCGGTGATGAAGGTGGTGGCACCAATGCGATGAAGGTGGTCACTATCGGAAATGTACGAGCCGAAACAGATTAACAATATATTTATCAGAGGAGACTAAAAATGGCACTTATCTCATTGCGTCAGCTGCTTGATCACGCTGCGGAAAATGGCTACGGCCTGCCAGCGTTTAACGTAAACAATATGGAACAGGTGAAGGCGATTATGGAAGCTGCGGCGGCGACTGACAGCCCCGTAATCCTGCAGGGTTCTGCCGGTGCGCGTTCTTATGCTGGCGAACCTTTCCTGCGTCATTTGATTCTGGGCGCCATCGAAATGTATCCGCATATTCCCATCTGCATGCACCAGGATCATGGCGCATCACCGAGCATCTGCTTTCGTTCCATTCAGTCCGGTTTTTCTTCCGTGATGATGGACGGTTCGCTGAAAGAAGATGGCAAGACACCTTCCACTTATGAATACAATGTTGAAGTCACACGCAAGGTAGCTGAACTGGCGCATGCCTGCGGTGTTTCTGTTGAAGGCGAACTGGGTTGCCTCGGTTCACTTGAATCCGGCAAGGCTGGTGAAGAAGACGGCCACGGCGCAGAAGGCACACTGGATCACAGCCAGTTGCTGACGGATCCGAACGAAGCTGCGGATTTCGTTTCCAAAACCCAGGTAGACGCACTGGCGATTGCCATCGGCACTTCTCATGGCGCCTACAAATTCACTACCAAACCAACTGGCAAGGTATTGCGTATTGACCGAGTTAAGGAAATTCACGCGCGTATTCCGAGCGTGCATCTGGTTATGCACGGTTCTTCATCTGTACCGGAAGACTGGTTGGCGATCATCAACAGCTACGGCGGCGATATGGGTCAAACCTACGGCGTACCGGTTTCCGAAATCGTTGAAGGCATCAAGAACGGCGTGCGTAAAGTTAATATTGATACGGACTTGCGTATGGCATCCACCGGTGCGATTCGTAAACACCTGGCAGAAGATCGCAAGAACTTCGATCCCCGCAAGTTCCTGAAAGAAGCCACCAAGGCGATGACCGGCATCTGCAAAGACCGTTATGAAGCATTCGGCGCAGCGGGTCAGGCCAGCAAGTTCAAGAAAGTGCTGGGTCTGGAAGATATGCAGAAGCGTTATGACAAGGGCGAACTGGCTGCGAAGATTAAATAAGTCATTGTTTGTCTGATGCGTTGCAGCATGGCAACGCAAATAAAAATACCCGCCACGGATGACATCCCGGTGGGTTTTTTTTGTCAGCCGTTGCAGGTCGGCCTCAATGCCATTAAGTTAAGGTGTAGGTGCGCCTGAAGGCGCACCTACAACAAATTCATTCTTAACATAATGGCATTGATGTCGGACTTCAGTCCGGCAAAGACTGTCGGGTTAAAACCCGACCTGCAAGAAAATTGAGTTAATATTCAACGATTGGAGAAACAACATGGCAGAACTGATTTGCGAAGATTTAACCGTGGGCAATGGTGCTGAAGCTGTTACCGGTAAAACCATTATCGTGCATTACACCGGCTGGCTAACCAACGGCACCAAATTTGATTCCAGCAAGGATCGTAACGATCCGTTCAGTTTCCGTCTTGGTACCGGTGAAGTC
Organism: Pseudomonadota bacterium; assembly: GCA_030836935.1. Classification (GTDB taxonomy): domain Bacteria; phylum Pseudomonadota; class Gammaproteobacteria; order SZUA-229; family SZUA-229; genus JACPVK01. The sequence goes on from JAUPMA010000164.1 coordinate 5,020, forward strand.
ATTCGTGGCTGGGATGAGGGATTTAGCGGCATGAAAATCGGCGGCAAACGCAAACTCACCATTCCACCTGAAATGGGTTACGGCACACGCGGTGCCGGTGGCGTGATTCCGCCGAATGCTACGCTGGTGTTTGAGGTGGAATTGCTGGATGTGAAATAAGTATGAAGGTTAAAGTGCAAAGGAAAAGCAAAAGACTGTAATGGAAATGACGGTAAATGTTTGCAGGATTGCAGGGCGGGTTAGAGCAGTGTTACCTGCTGTATTCTTGTTTCATATAGTTCTAATGTTTTGGGTTGTACTGGGTGCGCAGATTTCCTTGCCTGGCCGGTAAAATGGGGAAGGTGCACATATGCGCGCCTTCCCTGCCAGTTTGAAAAACTACATGATATCAGCCCAGTTATATGTTTCTGCTGTGCCGTTGAAGGTGACAGTAAACGTATCGCAGCCACCGAAGGTTATGGTGAAATAGGTACCATCTTCTGCGGTGATGGTAATTGTTCCACCGATGATAAGTTCTTCAGAACCGCATGTTCCAATTTCGATATTGTCGGCAAAGATATTCAATGCGCCGATTTCCGGTGCATCAAGCGTCAGTTCAATATCGTATGTGCCGTCATTGTTTTCAGTAACAACAACATCTGAGTTTGTATAAGTGCCGCCCTCGGAGCTGAAGCTGCTGCTGCTAACAGTCAGGTTGTCTGTGCAATCTATAGTGGTGTTTGTGTTGATGCAAGTTAGGCTGCCACTGATGGTGCTGGATTCCGAAATTGAATAAGCCGTATCAACATAGGAATAATAAACATTATTGTATGTGATGCTGTAAGTGCCATTATTGGCATCACTAAATTCATATGTAAATGTTCCGTTTATTGTTGATGTGGTTGTGCCATATGTGTAAACGCAATTGGAGTATGTGAACACATATGGAGTTACATCTATATCCATAGTTAAAGAACCGGA
>JAUPMA010000165.1 GCA_030836935.1 Pseudomonadota bacterium
CAACTGGGCAAGTATCACAACAATCCTGCAAGTGTCTAGGGTTATTACCCATGACCACCTTCCATTGCCTGTGAGTGATTGGAGTTTTAGCCAAAGCAAAAGATGTGACTGTAACGCGATGCACAGGTTTTTCATTGCTTTCACCGTTATCACTCCCCATATAGAAACTACCTGCGGGAATTACTACCATCTCTGGCTCTAAAAGAATGAGGGCAGTATCGGTGGTATTTCGAGTCGTGCCTCCTGTAATAGTTGCAGAGGTTGCAATGCTTTCTGTTCGAATCTGTTTGGCTTGCGGCTTGGTATAATTATTTACTGATTGATTTAGTGCTTGGCGGATTCAAATTCGAAGTGCAACGCCCCGTTTTTTAGCCTCAGCCAGCATCACCTGATGAGGCGTTTTCCATCCCAATGTTTTTCGCGGACGATGATTCAATCGAGACATCACGAACTGTAATGTTTCATCGTCTACATTGTCCAGCGATTTTCCCTTTGGAATATATTGTCGTATTAATCCATTAACCTGCTCATTCAATCCGCGTTGCCAGGAGCAATACGGTTCAGCAAAAAAACAATCCGCGCCCAGTGATGATGCAATCGCCTCATGTCCTGCAAATTCGTGGCCGTTATCAAACGTTATGGTGTGCACCCGTGATTTGATCGGCCTGAGCGAATCCACAATCGCTTCCCGCACCGTATCGGCAGTGCGATTCTCCACTTTGGCCAGCACCACAAACTGGCTTTTGCGCTCAACCAATGACACGATGGCCGGTGGACGATTATCGCCCAGCACACAATCGCCTTCCCAATCACCAACGCGTGTCTTGCGCTCAACAATCTTCGGCCTGGTTGTAATATCCCGGCGATTGCGTATCTTTCCGCGTCGTTCCTGGCCGCTGCCACGGCGTTTGCGCCGCTTCTTTTGACAGCGTAAGGCTTGTGCAAATCACCTGCCGCCGCTTTATCTGCATACACATACTGATAAATGCTTTCGTGACTTGGCGCATCAGCCAGTGTGTTGGCAATTTGTTCCGGACTATAGTCTTGCCGTAATCGGTTCTCGATTTCTTGCCAGCATGTCGTATCAATTCGCGGTGCGTTGCCGCTGCTGATCAATCGCTTTCGCATCGCTTTTTCATGCGCTTGCCTGGGGCGATAACCGCGTTCTCCGCTATTCCTGGACAGTTCGCGGCTGATCGTGCTGACTGTGCGATTCAGGCTTTGTGCAATACGGGTTTGTGAAAAACCCTCACGCTGATATTCATATATCTGATAACGTTCGTCATCAGTAAGGTGGTGGTAGGTCATGCGCAACTTCAACTTGGCGGTTAAAGCGGTGCAATTTGCCCCACCTTACCCTTTATTTCCAGTTACCGTTGCACTTCGAATTTGAATCCGCCGGCGATATTACTAATCAACTCAAAAAGTAATAGGCGGATCGAACGGGTCCGCTTTATTACCCTGTTAGGGCAAATATGAGGAAACTGATAATTGTTACAGCATCATTCGCAATAATTGCATGCGTATTTTTTGCAGGTGCGCTCACAGCTAATGCATATAAATGGTTCCAACCCCTTGTAAAACTAAATATAACCAATAAAACAGGCCAAGAAATAAGAAGTCTTAATATCAAACATGTATCTGGAAGAATAGAAAATCATATGAGATTAGGTACATTAGAAAAAGAAGACAGTAAAATAATATTTTTTTATATTTATGGCGAAGGTAGTTACAGTATCGAGGCCGTGTTAGAAGATGGGCAATTAATTAGTGGTGGTGCTGGTTATGTGGAGTCGGGTTATTCAATAAATGAAATCATTTCACCTTCATCAGTTCTTCAAAGTGGAAAGGTATATGGTTACTAGCCCTAACACGCCACTTATGTTGTTTACTACGCTCTCTCGCTTTCATTATTTTTAATTGTTCAGGAAAGTCACCTTCATGGTGAGATCAGATAATGATGTGAGTGGCTGCTTGTGATTGTCAGCTACGGCACCACTAAAAAAGCAAAACATCTGCTATTGGTTGAATCTAAATTGTTGTCTTAATAATATCCGCCACTCGAAACGAATTCGCATAAATAGTCCATGTGTACGGTACGCTGCCGCCGGTTGGCATGAAGCTGCCATCGGTGATATATAAATTCTCTGCATCATGCACCCGGCATTCTGCATTTAATACAGAAGTTTTCGGATCGTTGCCAAAGCGGCAACCACCGGCCATGAGATTTTGCGGTGGTGCGCCACTGATACTGGAGCGGATGTTGGCGGCGCCCATTTGTTTGAGTATGCGTTCGGCATGGTCGGCGAGATAATGGCCGATTTTGAGATCGTGTTCATGGTAGCCGATACGAATCTTGCCAACGGGTGTTCCCCACTTGTCCTTTATATTTTTATCCAGTGTTACAAAACAGTTGTCGGTCGGCAGCCAGTCATTGAACACTTCGAAGCGCAGGTATTGCGCATCCATGAATAATGACTTGAGTTTTTGCTGCAACGGTTTTCCCCACAGCAGTTTGTCGTTATCGTCACGCTTGACTGTCATGGCCTTGGCGATGGGATTGGGATGTCGTAACAAAAAATCAATGGTGCCGCCCTTGGCTTTGCCAAGTTTCTTGTCGTGAATGAAATACCAGTCCTGAATACCGCGATTGACGAACGGGCCGATTTGTTTCATGGCGTGAATGGTTGCGGCATCAAATTGGTTGTAATCAAAATCGCCATACCCGGAACCGCCGCCGGAGAATAATAAATTCCTGCCAAGTTGCTGATGATTGTTGCCAATTCCCTGTGGATGTTTTGTGCTGGTGGATGACAGCAGCAAGCGGCTGGTTTCGACTGCCTGGCAGGCGACTACAAATATTTTTGCGTGGATGGTTCGGGTTTTGTTGTTTGCATCGTAATACGCTGCACTGGTGATTCGGCCTTTTGCATCGCTATTTAACCGATAAACTTTTGCATGCGGAATAATCTGGCATTGGTTGGTGAGTGCGGCGCGGTCGAGCAGGGCGGCGCGTGCGCTGCCTTTGGCGCCGGATGAACAGCCATAACTGCCGCAATAACCGGAATATTCGCAGCTGCGGCGATTGTTGTGTGGTTGTGACAAAATGGCGCGCGGTGTGGGTACGGCATGGATGTTCAGTTGTTCGCAGGCTTTATCAATATGCGAAGCCAGAATATGTTCGTCTGTTGGTGGAAACGGAAAATCTTTTGTTGAGCGTGGTTCCTGAAACGGATGTTTGATAACGCGGCCGGAAATACCAACCTCGGTTTCGGCTTTGGTGTAATAAGGTTCCAGATCATCATAACTGATGGGCCAGTCGGCAATGTTGGCGCCGGCAATCGGTCCGAATTCGGAAAGCAGACGAAAATCTTCCGGTTTCATGCGGTAAAAGAAACCGCTCATGAAATTGGATGATCCGCCGACCACATTGCCATTCCAGAAATCCCATCCGGATTCCGATGTGGCTTCGCCTCGCCAGCTGCCATCGGCCATTTGATCTTCAATAACATGTTGTTCATCTTTCAGTGAAGGCGTGTACACGCTGTGGCGGCAACAGGCCTGTTCATCCTTGAAGAAATCCTTTTCAGTAAACCAGGCGCCTTTTTCAAGAACCACAACCGAATAACCGGCACGCGATAATTCCAGTGCCACCGGGCTACCTCCGGCACCGCTGCCAATTACGCAAACATCGAAATCTTTCATATCAGCCTTTGAGTAGCAAGTAAAAGCTTTTCCTTGCTACTTTAACCTTTAAACTTTTTACTGATTTTATAATACATGTGATCGTCAGTGGGTAATGGATAACCCGCCGGATGTTGCAACCATTTCCAGCCAATGCCATCTGGATTGCTGCCATACACCGGATCGCTCATCAGGGCCTCGAGCAGATTGGTTAATAAAACGGATAGCCAGCGTTCACCGGCTTCACTGGTTTCAATCTTGCGCAGGATATTTTCACGGGTGTTTTCATCCAGTGCTGCAAAAGGATGTTTGTATTCGGTCTGTGATAAATCGTTTAACCAGCCAGCACCCTTGTTGATGAACGTCATGTCTTCCGGATCGGCATCCGGTGCGTTCAGCATGGTTTGCATGTAAGCAATTACGCGAATCTCGCGCGCACCGGGTGCGCCATCTACAGCCGGAAACAAATGCTCGAATACGGTGTCCAGCGTTATCCAGGGTTCGTCGTGATATTGCGTAATGGTTTGTTGGTTATTTGCAGAAAATAATCTGCCGGGCGACAGGGTCGCCAGGCTGGTCAGCAGTAACAGAAATTCACGGCGGCGAAGTATGAAACCGTTATTGTTATTCATGGTTTTTCCATTTTGTTATAAATTCCTGCATGCGTTGCCGTGAGTATTTTCCTTGTTGCAAAAACTCGGCGGTGTCCTGTGACCATAATATTTTTCCGCTGCTGTCGGTAATGTACATGTGCGGATATCCAAGCGGGCGGGGAAATGCTGTGAGAAATCCGGCATTGTCGTTAGCGTCGCTCACATTGATTTTCAGCAGTACAAAAGTCTGGTGCAGTTGTTGTTGCAGGTCAGTGTTGTCCTGCAGAAACCGGTCAAGGATATGACACCAGGTACACCAGTCGCCGCCGACTTCAATCAATATTTTTCTGTTTGTGCTGGCGGCAAGCCGGATGGCATCGCGGCCATCGGCAAATGCATCACGTGTTGCATCGTAATGCGTGCTGTAGGCCGGGAGTGATGCGGCGGCAGCGGAAGATAACTGCAATGCGAGAAATACTGTGACGAATATTTTCATGCTGCTTTTAATAAATATGTTGCGGGCATGGCCCGTTTCTACAGGGTTACTTCAGGTTTTTAAGCAATGCATACACCGCGCCGCTGCCGCCATCTGCGGGCTGGGCGCTGCAAAAGGCCAGTACTTCGGATAAATCCTGTAACCATTTGTTCACCATGGCCTTGAGTACCGGGCGGCCATCTTCCGAGTGATAACCCTTGCCGTGAACAATGCACACAACCTTCAGCCGGTGCTGTTGTGCCTGTTGCAGAAATTGTTGCAGGCGGAGCCGGGCGGCATCGCGTGTCATGCCGTGCAAATCGAGATGCGCTTCTGCCGGCAGCCTGCCGGTGCGCAGTTGACGGAATAGCGTGCGCTGAACTCCGGGGCGCATGAATTCGAGCAGGTTGTCACACGGCGGGATGAATTCATCGCTGAGCCGGTCGGTGATGACGGCGGCTGGTGCGGCGCGTTTCACCGGGCGTCTTGTGGTCTGGCGCAGTGGTATCCTGTCTGTGCGCAGCGGTTTTACATCCTGCACGGCATCACGAAACAGGTTGCTGTCGTCAGGCGCTGGCTTTTCCGGGTCTTCGTTTTGCATTACATGGTTTGTGCAGTGATATGGCGTTTATAATAACCATCTTTGTATTATGCGTCGCATAGCGACACCAAATTTCCCTCTTCCCTCAGGGTAGAAGGAAACCTTGCAAAACTTTTTCGGGTTTTTTCTTGTGCATATCCTGCTTTCCAATGACGACGGCTATCTGGCTCCGGGTTTGAAAATACTCGCTGATTGCCTTTCACGCCAGGCCCGGGTAACGGTGGTGGCACCGGACCGCAATCGCAGCGCGGCCAGTAATTCACTGACACTGCAACGACCGATTCGTGCACTGCCCGCCGAAAACGGTTTTATTAAAGTGGATGGCACGCCGACCGATTGTGTACACCTGGCCGTTACCGGGCTGCTGAAAAATTCATTACCGGATATGGTGATATCCGGCCCCAATGACGGGCCGAACATGGGTGATGATGTGCTGTATTCCGGCACGGTGGCGGCGGCCACCGAGGGCCGTCATCTGGGTTTGCCGGCGATTGCGGTTTCCATGAACAGTTATCAGCCAACGCATTATCTGAGCGCGTGCCGGGCAGTGGAGCGTTTATTGTCGCAACTGGCCGGTTCCTCGCTGCCGGCTGACAGCATTTTGAATGTGAACGTGCCGGACTTGCCCTGGGAACAGATTAAGGGTTTTAAAGCCACGCGCCTGGGTGCGCGGCATAAATCCGAGGGCGTGGTGGAACAAAAAGATCCGCGCGGATTGCCGATTTACTGGGTGGGGCCGCCGGGTGATGCACAGGATGCGGGCGAGGGCACGGATTTTCACGCTGTGCGAAACGGTTATGTTTCGGTGACGCCCCTGCAAATTGATTTGACACGTTACGACAGCCTGCCAAAACTCACTGACTGGTTGAGGCAAGTAGCAAGTAGCAAGTAGCAAGTAGCAAGTAGCAAGTAGCAAGTAGCAAGCAACAAGCAAAGGCTTTTCCTTGCAACTTGAACCTTTATACTTGCCACTTCTTCGGCGAAAACACAGTGCGAAGCCGCGCTACGGAAGAAATTGATTGTGAAATTTTCTCAAAGTAATACCCAAGGCATAGGTATGACCTCGCAACGCACGCGCGATCGTTTGATCGAACGGCTGCGCGAAAAAGGCATACGCAATGAAGAAGTGTTGCGGGTAATGCAAACCATGCCGCGGCATCTGTTTGTGGATGAAGCGCTGAGCCATCGTGCCTATGAAGATTCAGCTTTGCCCATCGGTCATGGTCAAACCATTTCGCAGCCGTTTACAGTGGCGCGCATGACAGAAATTTTGTTGAGCCGTGGCGTGCCGGAAAAAGTGCTGGAAGTCGGTACCGGTTCGGGTTATCAGGCGGCCATTCTGTCGCGACTGGTGCCGCAGGTGCTGTCAGTTGAACGCATTGCGCCATTGATCAATCAGGCGCGTGAACGTTTTTATGCGCTGAATATCCATAATATAACGCTCAAGCATTCGGATGGATCCTGGGGCTGGCCGCAATATGCGCCTTATCCGGCAATTATTGTGACGGCCGCACCGGAAGATGTGCCGAAAACCCTGCTTGATCAGCTGGCGCCCGGCGGCATCATGATTATTCCTGTGGGTAGCCAGAGCGGCGTGCAAAAACTTTTTCTGATTACGCGCACGGCAACGGCTGAAGGCGAAGAATTTGTGCGCACGGAACTCGATCCGGTGAAGTTTGTGCCTTTTATGGGATCAATCAGAAAATGATTCCGGCAAACACAAACGGGATAACTGTGCAGCATGTTTTTGCGTAACCGTTGCTGGCGGGTAATTTTTCTGCTCGGTGTGCTGTATGGTTGTGCGCCGGTGCGGGAATGGAATCCGCTGGAATACAGTGTCAGGCCCGGCGATACACTCTATTCAATTGCCTGGCGCTATGAAGTGGATTTCATGGATATTGCACGCTGGAACAACATCGATCCGCCCTATGCCATTTTTCCCGGCCAGCGTTTGCAGCTGTCGGCGGATGATGGTTCAGGCAGTTTTGGTCATGACCCCGTTATAACTGATCAGTCTGCTGCGATAACGGAAAGCGAAGGCACGGAAGCGGAAAGATCGGCAGCTGAAACGTCAGTACCTGTAAACCCGGCAACAACACTGGTAGTGCAAAAAGGCGACACCCTGTTTTCGATTGCGCAAAGCCATGGCATTCACTACAGCCAGCTTGCCAGATGGAATACGCTGCATCCACCGTACACATTGCATGCCGGTCAGGTATTGCGGCTGACAGCACCGGAAGATCGTCATGCAAAATCCGGTTCCGTTATTGCAGCGCAAAAGCCGCCTGCAAAATCACCCGCAATCCAGCCACTGGCAACAGCCGGAAAACCGGGTGTAAAAAAAGAACCGGGTGGCAAAACGGCTGCTGTCAGGGCCTGGTTCTGGCCAGCGAAAGGGCGGGTCATAAAATCATTCAGGGCGGAGGACACCGCGCGCAAAGGCATTGCCATTGCCGGTAAATCCGGCCAGTCCGTGCTGGCCGCCGCCGGTGGCAGGGTGGTATACAGTGGCAATGGTTTGATCAGTTATGGCAATCTCATCATCATCAAGCATGATGATGATTATCTTAGCGCTTACGCGCATAACCGGGAGTTGCTGGTGGCTGAGGGCGATGATGTCAAAGCCAATCAGCTTATTGCGCGCATGGGAGAAAATAATGGCCGGGCGCAGCTGCATTTTGAAATCCGCAAGAACGGCAAGCCGGTTAATCCACTGCGATACCTGCCGCAAGGCTGAACTTTATGTGTGTTGTTTTTTATCAATTCATCGGGTTTTGTCATCACTTCATTCTTGACAGGGATAAATTTTTTCCATGTATGTATTGCCTTTATTCTTGCATTGGATTAAAAAGGGTTCGTAAGTATGTGATTTATTGAAACATATTTAGGAAATTCTAATATTGGGCTAAGACGTTTAACATCTGCTGTAACGACAATAACTACAACATGTGAACATCCTGGGGAGGGTAGAACATGGCAAGAACAGCTAGCAAGGCACCAACAGCAATCAAGACCAGAACCGCATCCAAGGCGGCACCGAAGAAAGAAACAGTAAAAGAAACCGTTGAAGAGTTTAATGAAGAAGCGGATGTCTGCGAGGCATTGCTGGAAACAACCGATGAAATGTTTCTGGATGATGTAGCAGAAGACGATGAACTGGCAGAAATTGAAGCCAGTGATGAAGTGGAAGAAACCGCCGAAGCAGAAGACGTGGCGGCTCCCGAAACGGAAAAACGCTATGCCGTGGGCACCGGTACGGTCAATCGCAAGGAACTGGATGCCACCCGTTTATATCTGCGTGAAATCGAATACTCACCATTGTTAACCGCCGAAGAAGAAGTTTACTACTCCCGCCTGTCACGCAAGGGTGTGGAATCTGCCCGCAA
>JAUPMA010000166.1 GCA_030836935.1 Pseudomonadota bacterium
GACAACCGCATACTCAATTTACTGGATGCCTTTGATTACACGGCGGAGCCAACACGCGATGATTACGTTGCAGCAGCGCGCATTTATCGGTTATGCCGTAGCAAGGGCATTCCCATTCGATCCACCATTGACTGCCTGATGGCGCAATTGTGCTTGCGCGATAATCTGCCGCTCCTTGCAAAGGATCGCCATTTCACCGCCATTACCCGTTACATGCCACTGCAAATTGTAACCGTTGAATAAGCCATGCAAAACGAACGCACCATCTACACCGTTTCCGAACTCAATCTCACCATCCGCACCCTCCTGGAGAGCGAATTTCCCTTGCTCTGGGTGGAAGGTGAAATTTCCAATTTTTCGCAACCCGCTTCCGGTCACCTGTATTTCACCCTGAAAGACAGCCATGCCCAGGTGCGTTGTGCCATGTTCAAGAATCGCGGCCAGTATCTGCGTTTCAAACCAGCCAATGGCATGCAGGTTTTAATTCGCGCACGGGTTGGCTTATATGAAGCGCGCGGCGAATTTCAGCTGGTGGCCGAACACATGGAAGAAGCCGGCGCCGGCGCGCTGCAACGTGCCTTCAACGAACTCAAGGCAAAACTGTCGGCACAGGGCCTGTTTGATGCGGCGCGCAAAAAAAACATTCCATCACTGCCGCAAAAAATCGGCGTCATCACCTCGCCCACCGGCGCGGCCATTCGTGATGTGCTGAGTATTTTGCAGCGGCGATTTCCGGCAATTCCGGTGTTAATTTATCCGGTGCCGGTGCAAGGCGAAGGCTCGGCACAAAAAATTGCCGCCGCCCTGAAACTCGCCTCGCAACGCCGGGATTGCGATGTATTGCTGCTGGTGCGCGGCGGCGGCTCGCTGGAAGACCTGTGGAGTTTCAACGAAGAAATCGTGGCGCGCGCCATTGTCGCCAGCGACATTCCGGTTGTCTGCGGCGTTGGCCACGAAACCGATGTCACCATCGCCGATTTTGCCGCTGACATGCGCGCGCCCACACCATCCGCTGCGGCCGAGCTGGTGAGCCCGGATCAAATGCGTTATGTACAGGCATTTATTCGCCATGAACAAAGATTGCAGCAAAAAATGCGCAGCAAACTGCAACAGCTGGCGCAACAACTCGACTGGCTGAAACAGGGGCTGCAACGCCAGCATCCATTGAACCGCATTGCCTGGCAAACACATGCGCTGAATGATTTAACAAAAAAACTGGTGCAGAACTGGCGATATTTTCTTGCCCGGCAACAGCACCAGTTGCAACGGCTCACCAGCCGTCTGGATGGCGCATCACCACAGCCGCACATTACACAGGCAGCGCAGCAGCTTGCCGCGCTGGAACACCGGTTAATCCGCAGCCTGCCGCAGCAAATCACTAACAAACGCCAGCAGCTGGCCACACTGGGCCGAACCCTCCATGCCATCAGCCCGCTGCAGACACTCGGCCGCGGCTATGCCATGGCCAGTGATTGCCAGGGAAAACTTCTGACTGACAGCCGGCAGGTAGCTCCGGGCGATGCCATCACCCTGCGTCTGCACCGGGGACAACTGGCGGCCACAATAGACGAGGTTACAAACGACCCCGGAAACGAACATGCCTGATGCCTGTTCCGATGGGCTGACAGGGCAAAATTGGCCGTACCGGGTTGCTTCGCGGGGCAAATCTTGGTATTTAGTCACACCGCTTCGGCCCGGCCGGAGCCCCAGACACGATTCGTGACAAGATTTGGAGACATCGATGCCAGCAAATGACGTGCAGAAGCTGCACAACTTCACGCCTTACAAAGAAAAGAAAGGCGAGAAGTACATGAACGAAAAACAACGCGAACACTTCCGTGAAATTCTCAATGCCTGGAAAAGCGAGCTGATGCATGAAGTGGATCGCACCGTCGATCACATGAAAGACGACGCTGCCAACTTCCCCGACCCGGCCGACCGCGCCTCGCAGGAAGAAGAATTCAGCCTTGAGCTGCGCACCCGCGACCGCGAACGCAAGCTGATCAAGAAAATCGACGAATCCCTCGACAACCTCAAAAAAGAGGAATACGGCTACTGCGAAACCTGCGGTGTCGAAATCGGCATCCGCCGCCTCGAAGCCCGCCCCACTGCCAGCCAGTGCATCGACTGCAAGAGCCTTGACGAAATCAAGGAAAAGCAGACCAAGGGCTGAGCTGATAACAGTCGTCACAACAGGGCCGGGCAACCGGCCTTTGTTTTTATATGCCTGACCAACACCCTTACCGTGGACGCTTCGCACCCTCACCCACCGGGCCACTGCATTTCGGCTCGATTATCACCGCTGTTGCCAGTTATGCCGATGCGCGCGCGCAAAACGGTGAATGGCTGGTACGCATTGAAGATATAGACGAAACGCGCACCGTGCCCGGCTCCGCCGATGACATTCTGCGCACACTCGAGGCACTGGGATTTGAATGGGCCGGTGAAGTGCTGTATCAAACCCGGCGCAAACCGGCTTACGAAGATGCGCTGCAACAGCTCATGCAACAGGATCTGGTTTACCGTTGCACCTGCACCCGCAGCGAGCTGCAATCTTTAAGCGACAACAGCGTGTATCCCGGCTTTTGCGCCAACAAAAAACATCCGGCAAATTGCGATCACGCTGTGCGCTTGCGCGTACCCGATGCACGTTTTGCATTTCATGATGCGGTGATGGGAACGTTTGAACAAAATCTGCAACAAGACGTTGGCGATTTTGTCATTCGCCGCCGCGATGGTTTATTCGC
>JAUPMA010000167.1 GCA_030836935.1 Pseudomonadota bacterium
GTTGCCGGCGAGGATTATCCGGGCAGGTATCCAGATGCAGATATTTGTCCAGGGTACGGGTGGTCGGAGTGGATTTGTCGATATACACCGGCCAGATCCGGCTGGCCTCCGCCAGATCCAGCTTGCTCTTGCCCAGGTCATGCTGCCAGCAGGCCAGCGCCGCGCACATAACGCTCACAGCCTGTTCGCGCAACCGGTTTTTTTCATTTTCCGGCGCCGCTGCCTGCATCTGCTCCAGACTGGCCAGACCCTTGACCAGACCCGGATTATTTTTGGCGATTTCCAGCAGGCTGTTCAGTGACTCCTCGATGGCATTGATACGCTGGTCACTCTGCTCAACCGCTGGTGCCGCCGGATTGGCCACCGGCGCCAGCACCACGGCATAACCCTGCCCGTCCATGACCGCCAACGGATTGACTACGGCGGTACGTTCAAACGCAGATCCATCCTTGCGCAGGCAATTCACCCGCACATGCAACGGCCCCTGGTCGGCGTCACGGGAATGCACGCCCTCACGCATCCTCTGCACACTCTCCGGTGAAAACAGATCACCGGCATCCAGATCACTCATCTCAGCCTGCGCATATCCAAACAGGGTACTGGCGCCCTTGTTGAAATAAACCGCTTCGTTGTCATTGCCAAAACACAGGATCGCACTCTCATCCAGATTGAGCAGATGTTCCAGATCGCCGGTGCGTTTTTTTATCTGGTTGGCCATGATCGCAAATGCATCCGCCAGCACCGAAAACTCTTGCAGGCCCTTTCTGTTCACCGCCAGATCAAGCTTGCCATCCGCCACCTGTTTCATGTCCGCCACCATGCGCCCAAGTGGCGCAAACAGAAACCGGCTGAACAACCATAATGCAAACAGCAACGTACTCAGCGCCAGCAACAGGAAACCACCGGTGGTGACCGATTGCGTACGCTGCATGGCGGCATTCAGCTTGTCGACATTTTCATAACCGACAATGCGAAAGGCCGGCTGGCCATCCGATGCCGGCATGATGTATTCAACGGGCAGATGACCTTCAATATTCTCCGGAGGATTAATATTGATCTCGGTGCCTGACATCAAAAAAACCCGCACTGATGTCCGGGTGATTTTTCCGGTATCCGGCAGATTGAAAATCGGATTGATCACCACTTCAAGATAACCGCGAAGATGCAGGCCACCGATTGGTACCAGCGTTGAATTCAGCGGGCCGGCTGGCGACAGCCACAACACATCCACCGCTTTCAGCCGTTCCGCTCCGCGACGATGCTCAACCATTTTGCGCAAATATTCCGGCATGGTTGCCGGCAACCCCTGCATGCCCTCGCGGCTCTCGGCCAGTAATTGAAAATCAACGTTGTAAATTCTGAGTTTTTCCAGATTGATCGCAGAAAATCCGACAAACCCGTTAATGAACGGATCATCCAGAAGATGCTCCAGCCTGTCCCTGCCGCCGGCCCCGGAAATATTTCTTACTGCCTGAATAATGTCATCGCTCTGACCCAGTTTTGCACCCAGGTCAAATGTATGCGCGCGCGTAGCCTTGAGCATTTCCTGCGACGCCACTTCCATTACCCGCGACAGGCTGTCCATTTGCGCATCAAACGCCGCCTGCCTGAAATAACTGCCGGCAAGCAGCGACAACACAATAGCCACCACACCAATCATGCCAAAAACAAGAATGGTAACGGTTTTAATGGATACGGTTTCTATGCGCATAATCCGGACCGGACAAGGACAGCTGGAAAAAAACCGGCATTTGAAAAATTATTTTTTCTCATCCGTCACCACTGGCAGGCGTTTTTCCATCCATTCATCCCAGCCACCGCGATACCAGTACAGGTTCTGGTAACCCCATGCAGCCGCCTTGGATGCTGCATCGGAACTGCGCTTGCACCGGATTCCGTTGCAGTAAAAAAGAATTGCCTGATTTTTGTTGGCCGCCACACGGCTCAGGTCTTCCGGTTTCATATCCGTATTGAGAATACTGATTGCGCCTTCAATATGCCCTTTCAGATATTCTGTTTTTTTTCTGGAATCAATAATCACCAGCCCGGGCCTGGATAAAATCAGTTCAACCACTTCCTCCGCCGTCAGGGTTGTAGCACCTGCAATGGTTTCCGGTGCCACCGGCTTGTTTTCGGCAAACAGAATACCGGAATGCGCACCCAGCCATGCAACCAGCAACCCATGCCCCAATTGCCTGTTTAATCGCACAACCATAAAACCACCTTCACAAAACCGTGTCGCCAATCTGATCATTCAGATACTGGATATGATGTTTCCGGAATGCCCGGAAGAATATCTGATTCTGCCTGCAACGGTAATACTGGCACCAGCAGAAAAACCGGAATCAAGAACACACGCCTGTATCCCGTTCGAAAACTGTACACAGGCGTGCCGCGTAGAAACATTGATCAGCTAAAATTTCAGGCCCGCCATCAGGGTCGGGAAAAACTCGACTTCACCTGTCTGGGTATTTACTGTCACACCCAGTGACGGATAGATCGCCACACTGGTACTCCCCTGCAGGTTAATATAAGCGTCGTAGCGGACTTCTGCGGCCGCCAGCACGCTTACGCCATCCTCGGTGTAGGCTCCGTAATTGATGGTGTTGTAATACTCATAACCATCCGCAGACCAGGTACTGGCTCCGGCATACCAGCCGATGGCAAACCCCTCATGCTGCGTCGAATTGAGAAAATACTTGCGACCGTAAATGACAGCAATGGAGGAAACACTCTCCACATAATCGTCTTCCATATCCACCACGCTCTTTACAAAAGCCAGGGAATAATATTCCTGCGATGATTTCGATACACCAAAAATGTCCTTGATGTCGGAAGGCCACTCGTAGGCTACACGGAACAAATAACTGCCATCATCCACATCCATCACCGGAACATCAGGCACGTCATCACTGATACTGTCGGCAATTACATTAGCTGAGAGTACAAAGTGGCCATTCGCCGGAGAAAATGCCTCCGCATTGACCGCCCCCATATAAGAACACAGCACGCAAAACGACATTAGCAAACACTTGATCTTCATTTACATTTCCTCATTTTAATGATGAATAAATTCTCTTGGTCCGGAACACAAATCCTGCTCCTTGTGAAGCAAGATATAAAGAATCATACATATACCCGGCATGGTTATTGACAAACATCAACAAAACAATTTGATGAGCCGGTTACGCATTCCCGACATTGCGCTGCAACCACAACTCCAGCAACGCCAGATGCCACAACTTGCTGCCCTGCAACCGCGTGTGAAATTTCTCCGGTTGCGCCAATAACTTTTCAACATACGCCGATTGAAACAAACCGCGTTGCCGCGCCGTATCATTCAGCAACACATCGCGCATGAATTGTAGAAATTCACCGCGTACATATTTTAATGCAGGCACCGGGAAATAACCTTTTGGACGATCAATCACCGCATCCGGTATCAAACCGCGCGCAATTTTTTTCAGCACATATTTGCCGCCATCACGCAATTTCATTTCCGGCGGCATGCTGGCGGCGAGCTCGACCAGTTGGTGATCGAGAAACGGTACGCGCGCTTCCAGGCCCCAGGCCATGGTCATGTTGTCTACGCGCTTCACCGGATCGTCCACAATCAAGGTGGTCACATCCATACGCAGCACTTTATCTATGTATTCGTCCGCATCCGCTTCGTTCAACAAACCGCTGACGGTTTGCGATGTGTAATCATCACCATGAAAACGATCAGCAACCGTTTGCAGATATTCGTCATGATCGCGATCGAAATAACGGCTGGCAAAGCGCATTAAATCACTTTCGTTTATCGCATTGTGCATTTGCGGAAACCAGAAGTAACCGGCAAAGACCTCATCCGCACCCTGCCCGCTTTGCACCACCTTAATGTGTTTGGAAACCTGCTCGGCCAGCATGTAAAACGCCACCGCGTCCTGGCCCACCATGGGTTCGGCCATGGCATCAATGGCATCAGGCAAATAAGATATGACTTTATCGTTGCGAATAAAAAATTTGTGATGTTGCGTGCCGAATCGTTCCACCACCGGATCGGAATATTCAAACTCGCTGCCTTTTTCTTCCGGCTGATCTTCAAAGCCGACGGTGAAGGTTTGCAAATTGCCGACACCGGCCTCATGCAATAACCCCACCAGCAAACTCGAATCCAGCCCACCGGATAACAACACACCCACCGGTACATCAGCCACGGTTTTGTGGGTTTCGACTGCCGCTTTCAAACTCTGATGTATGGCATCAATCCATTCCTGTTCGCTGCGTTTTTCTTTTGGCCGCGTAGCATTTAAACGCCAGTAACGCTGTTCGTGATAACTGCCATCGGTTTTGAAATGCAGCCAGTGCGCGGGGCGCATTTTTTTTACGCCATTTAAAATAGTGTGGGGCGCGGGAATGACGGCATGCAAAGTGAGTTGATGATGTAAACCAATCGAACTGATTGACGTATCAATGTCACCCGTGGCGAGCAGAGCCTGCACATTGGATGCAAATAGCAAACGCTTTTCATTCAAACTGTAATACAAGGGTTTGATACCCATGCGATCACGCGCCATGAACAATTGCTGTTTGCGCATATCCCAGATCACAAATGCAAACATGCCGTGCAATTTTTCCACGCAGGCTTCGCCCCATTCGGCATAGGCTTTGATAATAACTTCGGTATCACCGGTGGAAAAAAAATGATAACCCTTGCTCTGTAACTGCGCGCGCAGGGCCGGGTAATTGTAGATGGTGCCATTGAATACCAGCGCCAGTTGCAGTTGCTGATCCAGCATCGGCTGATGGGCGTGTGCGGACAAATCGATAATTGACAATCGTCTGTGTCCCAGCGCCACCGGGCCGTCGGAAAAGCTGCCGCCGTGATCCGGCCCGCGCCGCTCCAGTTTTGTCATCATACGCTGTGCGCGCGCCAGATCGGGCACCAGGCCATCAAATCGCAACTCACCGCAAATACCGCACATAAACAGGCATCTCTGGGAAAATCAGTTATGGGATAATACGCTGCCTATTGAGGAGAACACCATGAGCAGAAACGATGAAAAAACCGGAGCCAGAACGCGCAACCTGATGCACAACCATCCACTGATGCGCAAATGTGCCGTACATGAAAAAACCGGCAAAACCAAACGCCGTCACCAAAAGGTAGCCCTGCGTCGCGAATGGCCTGCTCAAACCGCTTTTATCTGAAAACGGTTTGAGCAGGCTATTTGACCGCCACCATCGGGCAACCGGAATCGGTGCTGGTGAAATAGCAGCTTGAAAAATCAGCACAGCTGCAATATCTTGATACCCTACCAAATTGATCAACTATTCCCCCCAACCCTCAGGAAAATACCATGAACCCATTGAAATCCATTACAGGTACCATCGTCTCCGGTTTTGTACTCGCCATCATTATGGCTGTTCTGCTCAACGTCACAGGCGCCGTTCAGCCACTGGCATTCTGGGTCTGGCTGCACGCCATCGCCGGCATCACCTGGATCGGCCTGCTCTATTACTTCAACTTTGTCCAGGTTCCGGGCGTAAGCAAGGCATTGGCTGAAAAAGATAGTGGCGGCCCTGGCCCGGCATCCATTAACAAGTACATCGCCCCCACTGCACTGCTGTGGTTCCGCTGGGCCGCTGCCGCCACCTGGATTACGGGCGCGCTGGCACTGGAAGCCCTGCATACCGATCCCGGTTCCGGCTTTGTAGCCGCCTTCACTTTTGCTGATGGCTATCGCACGATCGGCATGGGCGCCTGGCTCGGCACCATCATGCTGTTCAATGTCTGGGTACTGATCTGGCCCAACCAGAAAAAAATTCTGGGTCTGGATGGCCAGCAACATGCACCTGAAGTCATTGCCAGGGCCAAGACCGTTGCGCTGATGGCTTCACGCACCAACGCCATGCTGTCCATCCCCATGCTGCTGGGCATGACTGGCCACATGCACGGCCTGATGTCTTAATCCATAAAAACTGAAATCCAATAACCGGCGGCGGGTTCATGACCACTATGACCCGCCGCATTTATTTTCAGTGTCATTTGTAATTCAATGACTGGCCGGTATAATGGCCGCCCACGGCAGCTGGCTCCAAGGCTGCCGTTTTCAGTTTTGGGTTATTGAATTTTTTCGGTGGCGGATTTTTCCAGCCACCTTTGTGTGACAGGTTTGCAGAATGAGCACAGAACATTTGATGACAACCTACAGCCCGCTGGCCGTCTGTTTCACTCACGGTGAAGGCGCTGTACTGCATGATGACCAGGGCAAAACCTATCTCGACGCACTGGCTGGCATTGCCGTATGCGGCCTGGGTCATGCCCATCCCGCCGTTACCCGTGCCATTACCGAACAGGCCGGCAAGCTGATTCACACATCCAATCTGTATTGCGTCAGGCGGCAGCAGGAACTGGCAGACAAACTGGCGCGTATTTCCGGCATGGATCGCGTATTTTTTTCCAACTCCGGTGCCGAAGCCAACGAGGCTGCAATCAAGCTGGCGCGGCTGTACGGCCATCACAACAACATCGACAATCCCGCCATCATTGTTTTTGAAGGCAGCTTCCATGGCCGCACCCTGGCCACTTTGACCGCCACCGGCAATCGCAAGATCCAGGCGGGATTCGAACCACTGGTACAGGGTTTTATCCGCGCGCCCTACAACGACATGGAAGCCTTGCGTACCATTGCCAAAAACAGCCCGAATGTCGTGGCGGTGCTACTTGAGCCGGCGCAGGGCGAAGGCGGCATCAACCTGCCCGACCGCGATTTTCTGCCGCAATTACGCACCTTGTGCAACGAACATAACTGGCTGCTGATGCTGGATGAGATCCAGACCGGCATGGGCCGCACCGGCCAGTGGTTTGCGTTTCAGCACAGCCACATTTATCCCGACGTAATGACGCTGGCCAAGGGCCTGGGCAATGGCGTGCCGATCGGCGCCTGTCTGGCCAAAGGCAAGGCGGCCGAAGTATTCAAACCCGGCAATCATGGTTCGACGTTTGGCGGCAATCCGCTGGCCTGCGCCGCGGCCTGCGCCGTCATCGATACCATCGAATCACAAAAACTGGTGGCACGTGCCGCCCAGCTGGGCGACCGCATGGTTAGCGGATTTCGCAACCAGCTGTCCGATGTCGCCGGCGTCAAGGCCATTCGCGGCTTTGGCCTGATGATCGGCATTGAACTCGACCGCGAATGCACCGAACTGCCGAAGCTGGCGCTGCAACGCGGCCTGCTGATCAATGTCACCGCCGGCAAAGTGATTCGTCTGTTACCGCCGCTGATTCTCAGCGACGACCAGGCCACACGCATCGTCAACGACGTCAGCGCGCTGGTTAAATCTTTTCTCACACCCTGATATTTCCGCGGAGATTCCCATGGCCGTACGGCATTTTCTCAGCCTGATGGATTTAACCCCTGATGAATTGCGCCACCTGCTGAAACGCGCCAGCGAACTCAAGGCCATGCTGCGTGCCGGTCAGGTGCATGAACCGCTGAAAAATAAAGTGCTGGCCATGCTGTTCGAGAAATCATCCACCCGCACCCGCGTCTCGTTTGAAGCCGGCATGGCGCAGCTCGGCGGCCATGCCATGTTTTTATCACCCCGCGATACCCAGCTTGGCCGTGGCGAACCGATTGAAGATACCGCACGCGTATTGTCTAGCATGGTGGATGTGATCATGGTGCGCACGTTCGAGCATGAAAAAATTACCCGCCTGGCATCCCATTCCCGCGTGCCGGTGATCAATGGCCTGACCGACTGGGTACATCCCTGCCAGCTGCTGGCCGACATGCAAACCTGGCTGGAACACTGCGGCGACATGCGTGGCCGCACTGCGGCCTGGGTGGGCGATGGCAACAACATGTGCAACTCCTACATCAATGCCGCGCGCCAGCTCGATTTCAAACTCCATATTGCCTGCCCCGAAGGTTACGACCCGGACAGTGAATTGCTGAAACTCGCCGGCGACCGCGTACGCATCCTGCGTGACCCGCGCGAGGCCTGCAAGGATGTGGATCTGGTGGTAACCGATGTCTGGGCCAGCATGGGCCAGGAAGATGAACAGAAAGTTCGCACCCAGGTATT
>JAUPMA010000168.1 GCA_030836935.1 Pseudomonadota bacterium
CGAAGGGGTAAATTGCGTGGGCTCGGCATTTTTTGGTGACTTTTTGTTGCCGGACAAAAGTTACCCGCCCGAAAGGGCGGAATAAAGCTATCAATGTCTGATATTAATTCAGTAAACAATCTGCATCATCAAACGCAAAAATTATAAAAACAACGTCAATACGCCCGTAAATCCATACAACCGGTTCCGGTGAATCTCGCCGCTGGCAAAAAAACCCGCCAGCGGAAAATCCCCCAGCACACTGTGAATCAGCCGCACTTCTTCTGAATGTTCACCAAACTGTTCGCGGCCACGTCCCAGGCAGGAAATATAAATGCCACCGCGTGGCGGTTTTTTCAGCCGGACTTTCATTGCCAGCAACATGCGCTGCATGTCTTCCTGCGCGCTATTGCCGTCGCGGCGGCAAAATAATAAATCGCTGCCGGTTTCCAGATAATCGGCAATGGCGAAAATGCGTGCGTTTTCGTCAATGCCCACCAGTTGGCGCACGGTGTAGTCGTCGGTATCAGCGCCGCTGTTGATCAGTCCGACAAATATGTAACCGGCAGCGTGTTCCCAGTCGCGGGTAATCAGATCGCCGCATTCGGCGGTGAGTACATCCAGCGCCGGGCGGTCATCGAGGCTGTAGGCAATGTTGCGATCGCTCTGGGTAACGCGATGCCGCGAACCCACCGGAATGCAGCCCTGGGTGAGATGGCTGGAAATGGCGACCTGATCGGAGAACACCACGCCGGACAAACCGCCGTGGTGAATCGCGCCGGCAATCTGATAGGCGGTGTGGCGGGATGAAGTCAGGCCGCCGAGCAGAAACGCTTCAGGCAGGTTGTGTGCGAGTTGTCCGAGTAAATTTTGTGTATCGGGATTTTGCGGATCAGCGTGTACCAGTGCGACATGAAAGGTGTGTTGCGAGCACCAGTTTTTCAAATCATCAGACAGTTCAGCGCTGTGGGTGAAGTTTGGCAGCAGCCGGAAATCATCTTCGTTGAAATCGGCAATCAGCATGGCCAGCGCCGGCTGGTCATAATACTCGTGACCACTGGCAATAATGCCGACGCCGATGCTGCCCACCCAATGCTGGATGCCGGTTTGCTCTTTCAGACGGTTGATGATGGCCTGCAAATCCGTGCCCAGTACATCGCTGACATACACAAATCCCAGAGTCGCTTCCGGCGGAATATCGCCTAGCTGTTCGAAGCAGGCGGCCAGCAGGGAGTTGAGTGGCAGACCCGCAGCGTGAGCATGGAGGAAGGTTTTCATCATGGTGGTTGATTGTAGCCTGATGCACCAATAAAAAAGCCAGCTTTTCGGCTGGCTTTTTTATTGGCTCAAGGATCAGGTAGCAGGTGGCATGTAGCAAGGAAAAGCGGTTGCTTGCTCCTTCGCCCTTGCCACTCGATTGTTACCGGGCTTTTTTCGATTTCTCGATCATGTCATGAATGATCGGGGTGAGGATGATTTCCATCGCCATCGACATTTTGCCGCCGGGTACCACGATGGTGTTGCGGCGCGACATGAACGAGTTGTGGATCATGTTGAGCAGAAACGGGAAATCAATACCGAATTTTTCCGGTTTCTTGAAACGGATGACAATCAGGCTTTCATCCGGTGTCGGAATGTCACGGGTGATGAACGGATTGGAAGTGTCCACCGTTGATACGCGCTGGAAGTTGATGTCGGTGAGCGAGAACTGCGGCGTAATGTAGTGAACATAATCCGGCATGCGGCGCAGGATGGTGTCAACAATCACTTCGGCTGAATAGCCGCGTTCGGCGTTGTCGCGGTGGATTTTCTGGATCCATTCCAGATTCACAATCGGCACCACGCCGATGCCCAGGTCAACGTGTTGCGCCGCATTGCACTTGTCGGTTTTTACCAGACCATGCAGGCCTTCATAAAACAGCAGGTCGGAACCGGAAGGAATGTCTTCCCAGGGAGTGAATTCGCCGGGTTTCTTGCTGGTGCCCAGACGCGCATTATGCTCATCGGCTTCCGGCTGTGAATGCAGGTAATAGCGTTTCTGGCCAGTGCCGGTGGCGCCATAGTTCTTGAACAGGGCTTCGAGTTTGTCAAACAGGTTGGCATCTTCGCCAAAATGGCTGAAATGCTTGTTGCCGTTTTTTTCGGCTTCCTGCATGGCTTCTTTCATCGGGCCGCGTTCATAGCGATGGAAGCTGTCGCCTTCAAGAATCACCGGATTGATTTTTTCGCGGAAGAAAATGTGTTCAAACGCGCGCTTGACGGTTGACGTGCCTGCACCGGAAGAGCCGGTGACTGCAACCACGGGATGTTTCAGGGACATGTTGATTCCTCAAAGGACTAAGTAAAACCGGTCAGCGGCGGCGGCCAGGGAACAACACCGGCGGCGCTACAAGGGGGGTTATTGTATAGGGCAGGGTGCAGGATCAACAAGCATTTAGCTGTGCAAGTGTATAAGCCAGCTTTCACTGCTACTGCGAATAAAGTGCAGTACGCTTTCCGGATAAATACCCGCTACGAGAATCATCACGGCCATCACTCCAGCGATCCACAATTCGCGACCTTGCAAATCCACTGCATTAAGTACCACCACGCTGCGGGCTTCACCAAGAAATGCACAGCGATACAGGCCGATGAAATAAGCCGCACCCAGTACCATGCCGATGAGCGCCGCGAGGCCGGTGCCGGTGTGTGCCTGCAATGCGCCCAGCAACAGCAAATGTTCCGCTGCAAAACCGTTGGTGCCGGGCACGCCCATGCTGGCGAGGCCAAACAGGAAAAAGAAGGCGGTGAGCAGCGGCATGTTCATGGCCACGCCGCCCAGGCTCTGCGAGTCGGTAGAGCCGGTGCGCTGGTGCAGCATGCCGGTCAGCAGAAACAGGCCGCCGGAAATGAGGGAAAAATTCAGCAGCTGGAACAGCGCGCCCTGGATGCCCTGGATATTGAATGCCGCCAGCCCCAGTACCACGAGGCCAACATGGCTGATGCTCGACCAGGCCAGCATGGTGCGCAGATTGGTTTGCGTGAGCGCGATGACAGCACCGTACAAAATGCCTGCCGTGCCCAGGGCCATGAGCAGCCACTGGAATTCCAGTGCTGCGTCCGGTGCCAGCGGCAGCATGAAACGGATCATGCCGTACACGCCGAGCTTGAGGCCGGTCATGATGGCGGCCATGGCAGCCGGCCCTTCCATGGCAATCGGCGGCAGCCAGGTATGGAACGGAAACAGCGGCGCCTTGGCGCCAAATCCGAGCAAAAACAGGAAAAACAGCGTGGTTTGCAATTCAATGGGCAAGGGCGTGTTCAGCAACTGGATGTAACTGAATCCCAGGTCGGCTGGCACATGGCCTTCGGCGGCATACAGTGCCAGCAGTACAAAAGCGAACAGCAGCGGCACGCCGCCGGCCAGCATGAACAGGGTGTATTTCACCGCCGCATAACGCCGGTTGGGTCCCTTGCCCCAGAGGCTCACCAGAAAATAAATCGGTATCAGCGTCAGTTCCCAGAACAGGAAAAACAGCAGCGTATCCAGCGCCATGAAAATGCCCAGCGTGGCAGTTTGCAGCAGCAGCAACAGACTGAAATACAAACGCCGCATGGTATGCACACTGTTCCACGAAGCCAGGACGACGCCGGCAAACAGCAAATTGGTCAGCGGCAAAAACAGCAGTGAAATGCCGTCCACGCCCAGTGTTAAATGGCTGTTGAGGGTGGGGATCCAGGGACTGCTGGCAATGAACTGGAATTGGCTGCTGGCCGCATCGAATTGCGCCAGCACCAGCAGGCTGACGAGCAGGGACAGGATACCGGCTGCCAGGGCCAGCCAGCGGGCGCGACGGACATCAACCAGCCAGATCAGTGCTGCCGCAGCCAGTGGCAGGGTAAGTAAAACGGTGAGCCAGGGAATAAATGGGGTGTTCATCAATGTTCACCCGTGCTGTAGAGTTGAGTGAGGTCGTTCAATGGCGTGTCGATCAGGTTCAGCCAGGGCTCCGGGAAAAAGCCGACACCCAGCAGAATCGCAATCACCAGTACCGCCATTATTTTTTCCTGCACCGATGCCGGTTGCGAATCGGCCTGCCCCGGCGCACGCGGGCCGAGAAACGCCCGCTGGAAGGCCCAGAGCAAAAAGCCTGCGGCAATCACGTTGCCGACGGCGGCGGCCACCGTCACCAGTGCGCCAAAGCGGTGAATAGACGCTTCGAGCATCAAATGCACCGCATCAAAACCCGGTGTGCCGGGCATGCCGATAATCGCCAGACCGGCGACGAAGAACGAGCCGCCAATCAGCGGCAGGGTGTCAATCAGGCCGCCCAGTTTGTGCAGCAACAGGGTGCGGTTGCGCCAGTAAATAATGCCTGACATGAACAGCAGGCAGGTGATGGCCAGGCCGAAATTCAGCGCCATCATCACACCGCTCTGGAAGGCGTTCTGGTTGAGAC
>JAUPMA010000169.1 GCA_030836935.1 Pseudomonadota bacterium
GGGACGAGCTGCGGCACTTCATGTGGGACTATGTTGGTATTGTACGCACCGACAAACGCCTGGAACGCGCCAAACATCGCGTTGATTTGTTGCTCTCCGAAATCAATGACTACTATGGCAATTTTCGCATTACCAACGACTTGATCGAACTGCGCAACCTCGCCCTGGTCGCCGATCTCATTATTCGCTGCGCATTGCTGCGCAAGGAAAGCCGTGGCTTGCATTACACGCTGGATTATCCGCAAACCGATGCGGTGGCGAGAAATACCGTATTGGTTCCCGTAAAATAAAATAATTGACACAGAGTCACGGAGACGCAGAGAAAATACTTTTTCAGAGCCGATAAAAAATAATCACCTCTGCGTCTCTGTGCCTCCGTGTCAAAATCTTTTTTCAATTTAAAACCGGAATTGATTATGTCCATACTACCCCTGCTCATCGAACCTGCCGAACTGCAAAAACATTTGCATGATCAAAATTTATTGATTGTTGATTTGAGCAAGCACAGTCAATACGAACAGGTGCATATACCCGGTGCTGTGTATCTTGACTACAGCTTCATCACCGCCGTCAATCGCCCGGCCATGGGCTTGCTGCCGGATGAAGAACAAATCAGCAAAGTGCTGGGTGCGATTGGATTCACGACTGCATCGCATGTTGTCGCCTACGATGAAGAAGGCGGCGGCAAGGCAGCGAGATTAATCTGGACACTGCACGCCCTGGGTCACTTCAAAACATCCTTGTTAAATGGCGGTTTGATCAGCTGGTACAAGGAAAATCATCCGGTCACTGCCGAATTACCCCGCATCACGGATGGGTCGTGCAGAATGACCTACACCAACATGAATGTTGTCGCCGATGCGCGTTACATACTTGAGCATCTTGATGATCCGCAGGTAGCGCTACTGGATGCGCGCAGTTCCGGAGAATTCACCGGCGCCAAACGTTTCGCCGAACGCGGTGGCCGCATTCCCGGTGCCAGAAATCTTGAATGGACGGACGGCCTGGATACGCAAAACAATTATCGTTTATTGCCCGATGAAGTACTGCGTGAAAAACTGGCAGCGCTGGAATTAACACCCGACAAGGAAATCATTGTCTATTGCCAGACACATCACCGCTCGGCGCTGTCGTATTTCATGCTGAAAAAACTTGGCTATGAAAAAGTGCGTGGTTATCCGGGTTCCTGGTCGGACTGGGGCAACCGGCAGGATATGCCTGTAGAGCAGTAGCAGGTTAAAGTTTAAAGCTGCAGGGAGAGTCGCCTGTTTGTTACATGGCTGGCATCTCGCTCAACCAGTCATCTTCAATACATCCATCATCTGCGCCACATCCGGACGTTTACCCATTGCGGGTTCGGCCTTGATGACATTCTGCAAATATGCGCGCGCCTGATCGTGATTGCCCTTGCCAAAATACGCAGCAGCCAGATGATATTGCATCACCGGTTGTCCGGGAGCAATTTTTTCTGCCTGCATCAGTGTCTTGATGGCCAGATCATATTCACCGCGATGATAATGCACCCAGCCAAGGGTATCGAGGCTGTTGGCATTGTTGCTGTTTTCAAACTCCTTTACCAGTTGCAATGCACGATCTCGGCTGGACTTGTCCTTGCGATTCTCAATCAGCAGCAATGCAAGATTATTGCGAACCGAAACAGAATCCGGTGTGCGCTTCAGCGTCTCTTCATACAGGGCAATCGCCTCCTCCGTTTTCCGGAGGCGTTCATGCAATAACGCCAGCGCAATTACCAGGCGTTCATCACCTGTAGCGGCAATACCACGGCGGTAACTGTCTGTCGCCAGGTCAGGTTTGTTGCGCATAAGTTCAGTCTGCGCAAGATTGCGCCAGCCTACCCATAATCCGGAATTCTTTTGCGTAAGACTGCTGAATATCTGGTGTGCCTGATCATAATTTTTCTGTTGCAGCATCACTTCGCCGAGCAAGTTGCTGGCGACAACATGTTCCGGATGCTGTTTGACGATGGCCTGCAATTTATTGCTGGCCAGCGAGGCCTGATTGGTGGCAAGCGCCGCCCGTGTCAGCAGGTTCAGCGGTTCGGTAGCGAGCGGATTTATGCTCAGCGCCTGTTCAAGCGGTGCAATGCTGCCACGATTGTTGCCTTGCGCCTGCAACAGCATGCCTTTCAGGAAATAACCGGTAGCCGACCCGGCATGTTCCTTAATGATTGCATCAGCCAGTTTTGCAGCAGAATCGTAATCTTTCCGTTCCAGATGGGTTTTGAACAATATTTCGCTGGCTTCAAGTGACTGGGGTTCCAGCTTTTGCGCCAGATGCAATTGTTCAATGGCTTCATCAAACTGTTTTTGCGCACGCAGGGTTTGTGCAAGCTGCCTGTGCAGTTGCGCATCCAGTGGCGCCAGCGTCAGCGCCATTTTCAATTGTTCCTCTGCCAGTTCCGCCCTGCCGGAAGAAAGAAATGCGGTGGCCAGTAATTTGATAACCGGCAGCGCAGTTGGCTGATCCTTCAGCACACCACGAAAATCGTTGATGGCCTCTTCATACCGGCTTTCCTCCAGCGCCAGTCTGCCGCGCAGTAACATGCCGTCCTTGTGCGAAGGATTATCCTTCATCAGAATCGCAAGTTCTGATCTGGCTTCGGCAATACGCCGGTTATCCTGCAACAGCAACTGAATCAGGGCAAAACGCGCCTGTGCAACCGGCAAGTCCTTGTGCGAATCTGTAATTATTGAATGAAATATTTTTTCTGCCGATTCCCTGTCACCGGATTGCAGGTGCAGTTGCGCAGAAAACAATTCAAGCTCGGCATTGTCTGCATCCTGCTCAATGAATTTTTCCAGTTCAATCCGCGCAGTTGCCGGATCACGTTTCTGTGACAAAAACTGGACCAGTGAAAATTTTGCTGCGATATCGTCCGGCAGGTCACTCACCGCCGCACGCAATACGGCTTCCGCAGAAGCTACATCACCTGCCGCATCATGCATCATGGCCAGGCGGTTACGATATTCAAGTTTATCCGCGTGTGTTTTTACCATCTGCTTCAGGTGCGGCACAGCAAGTGCAAACTGTCTGGTATCGGCATACAACTGTACCAGCAGCATGCGCAGTTCATCATCGTTATTGCGTTGCAATGCCGAAGCCAGCAACGCCTCGGCATTGGTTTGCTGATTCGTATCCAGATATATGCGCGACAACATCGCCAATGCCGCCAGATCATCCGGTTGTGCATCGAGTACCTTGTGCAATTCAAGCATGGCCTGATCATTCTGCCCGCCGCGATATAATCCGCCGGCATGGACGACCAGCGCTTCAGCATCATCGGGCGACTGCGCCAGCACCTGTTGCGCCAGTTCCATTGCCTTCCCAGTTGCACCGGCAAACAGATAAATGCGCGCCATGCCGGTTGTGGCTAACATATAGGCAGGATCATTTTCAGCTGCTGAATTATACGAACCCATGGCTTCGCGATACTTGCGCTGGGATTCCTGGACCCTGCCAAGGTAATACCAGCCATCTGCCGATTTCGGATCAATCTGCAACACATTCTTGAATTCAATCTGCGCCTTCTCGAAATCCTTTTTCTGCAACAAATCCCTGCCGCGTTCCAGATAAGTTGCCTTGCGTTCCTCGGCACCACCGCAGGCACCCAGAGCAAGCATCACCAGCACAATAAAAAAACGGCCTGTTAAATTCATGGCAACCTCAGTTTGTTTTATCCAGCGTCAGCAAATCCGGGTTGACGCGCAAATCGTCAATTTTGTATTGCATGTCATCCACCAGATTCTCCACTTCTATCCGCGTCATGCCGGTAAATGGCTCCGCCTGCACCAGACTGTCCCACATACTTTTGGTTTCATATTCGCCCAGCATGGTTCTGGTTACGTCGTAGAGTTTTTTATTATTGCCGATGCAAAGTTCAAGGCTCTGGCTTTGCCCCGCAGCAATATCTGCCAGCCGGTTTTTTTCTGCTACTGTTGCCGCCAGTGTGGTGCGTGTAGTTTCATGTGACTTGCGTTCGCCTTCATATTGCTCGCGCAACTGGGTGAATTGCTGTTTCATGTCGCCGGATGTTTTGCTGCTTTTGTTTTCCAGACTTTCGTGTTTTTTCTGCAATTCATCCAGCTGCGCCTGCAAGGCCGCTTTATCCGTCTGCAACTGATCCCGTTCAGCACTGATTTGCCTGATCATGAATTGCGCGCGTGCAATGGCTTCATCCGCTGCATGCGCCGGCTGCGCCAGCATCAGGCAAGCCAGCAGCAACATGAAACCATGATTCAGATATTGTGTATTCATGTTTTTCCCCTTTGCAGATCCGTATTATCCGCACTCCGGTTCATATCATCATGCAAATAAAGTTTTGCGTGCAAATCAGAATGCCGCATTCAGATCCATTTGCACGGTTTCCAGTCCGTAAGGCGGGCCGTCGATTTCATCCGCACTGATCAGTTTCAGTGTCATCCAGGTATTGTCATCCAGCGCATATTGCGTTTGCACGATATAGCCTTCGTTATCGGTACCGCCGCCGCGAAAATCAGAATCAGAAAATATATCCAGCACCGCATCACGCTCCAGATAGCGGTACGCCAGTGACAACTGCCAGTTGCCGCGCTGCCTGATGTTTGGCCAGCCCAGATCCAGTTTGATCATGTAGCCTTCAACATGCGCTGTGCCATCGTCATTGCCGGAAACAGAAATCAGCCCGGAAGCTCCATTTGTCCGTTCCAGAACTTCTTCCTGTTCGTAACCAATGTTCTTTACATAATCGAGCGTCAATCCGACATTAACCGGCGCAAAGCGCGCAATGTTGTAATGCAGATAAATACTTGCCAGATCGTAATCGGAAGCCAGTGCCAGCAGGGTTGCATCCGGCGCGGAAGAATCATTGGCAATGTTGAACAGGGTATTGCCCGTTGCCAGCAGATCCGGCGCTGTGTAATCCGTCAGATTTGAATTGATTTCATTGCGAACGCCTTCGATATTCCGGTAATCGTAATAGGCTATTGCCAGATCAAGACTGTTCTGGTTCATGAACCGCCAGTTAATACCGGTTTGCAATCCGTACAGCCATTTGTCTTTTGATGACAACTCCACTTCATCAAGCGGAAACGCGCCCATGGTGACAAATGCATCCAGCATGCGCTCATCGTTTTCCATGGAATCCGATTGCAGAGGCCGCCATGTCATGGCCAGTCCGTCAAAATTCAGATCGCCATCCCAGACCAGATCCGTTCCCAGCCATGGATTGGCCATGCGTCCGCCGGTAAACACCAGTTCATTGTGTTCCGTTTTTGTTTTGATGAAAGCACGATCAAGAATGACGGCGTAAGGCTGATTGCTGTTACCCATAGTCTGATTGGTAGACACTGGATCGGAAGTTCTTCCGGTGGCGAGTCGCATACCGACATTGACCCCTTCCGTTGCCCTGGCATTCATGGCCAGGCGCAAGCGCGCACGCAAACGGTTTCTGTCTTCCAGTATATTGCTGAAAAAAGATGCATCCGTTCCCAGCTCGCCTGAACTGTTGACTTCATTGGCGTCAAAATACCAGTTGCTGCCAGTTAACGCATTCTGGTCAGCAAACAGGTCGCCCTGGTAACGCAAGCGAAAATCGCCGCTGAATTTTATGCGTGTCGTCCACTCCGGCATGGCGCCCGGAACGCCCCAGAGTTCACTTTTTGCCTGAGCGAAAATATCATTCACCACTTCATCATGCAGACCAAGACGAACCTCATCACGTATCTGGTCGCGCACAAATTCCGGCACATAGGGCACGCGCACCACTTTTGGTTGCAGCGCAGTTTCATCGGTCGCGGCCTTGACCTTGTCGTCCTGAACCTGTTGTACCGATTTTTGCGCAGTCAGCGATTGCAGCAACTCCTGGGCACGCTGTTCGGTGATGATTTTTTCACTGACCAGAATATCCATGATGTCTTGCGTGCTCAGGCGTGGCACTTCAATTGCTGCGGATTCTTCTGCCTGCACCAGACCAGCACATGCCAGAAAACAAAAGGTTGCCAAATACTTTAATTTCATTTCAAGGACCGTTGGTTATCAAAATATAGATTCGCCTGAAAGCGGATCTGTCATTCAAAAAAACAGTCTGGTAAAAAACCAGACCTATAAAATCCGGATAAAAATCTTCCTTGCTACTTTAAACTTTGTACTTTTGACCTGCTTTCATCAAATACTCGATGTAATCCGCAAGTCCACAACGCTCGGCATTTTTCCCGGCGGCATCTGGCTGAAGCGGCTGAAACTGTTCAATGCCGACAGCAATAACTTGTCTTTTGCCTTGTCACCGGTTGAGCGGATCATTTCAATACGTTCAACACGGCCATCAAAACCGACTTTCAGCTTGATGCGAAAGTTATATTCCTGCGATTTGAGTTCTTCGATTTTTGCCAGCTGATCCTGCAACTCGCTCGCCATCAAACCTTCGTACCAGGCAAACGGACTGCCATCGAGCAAACCGCGACCGCCTTTTTTCCCAACCAGACCAAAACCGTCACCGGCACCACTGCCATCTGCATCCACACCCAGATCAGCACCAGCTGATTCAACCGGTTCCGGCGTTTGATCCATTATTTCTTCCGGTTCGGGAATATTTTCTTCCGGTTCCGGTTCCGGCGGCGGCTCATCCACTTTAGGCGGCGGCGGTGGCGGCGTTATCAAAGTGATTTGCTGCA
>JAUPMA010000170.1 GCA_030836935.1 Pseudomonadota bacterium
CACTTCGCACTTGCTACTTGCAACTTGTTACCGATTAAACTTGGACTTGCAGGGTCAGATACATGCCACTGGTTGCACATAACAATTTGCCGACATTCGAACGCATGCGCGAGGAAGGTATTCGCGTACTGGCACCGGATGTTGCCTTGCAGCAGGAAATTCGTGAACTGCATATCGGTTTGCTTAACATGATGCCGGACGCCGCACTGGAAGCAACCGAGCGGCAGTTTTTCCGGCTGATTGGCGAGAGCAATCCCATTGCGCAATTTTATGTGCATCCATTTACACTGGATGAGTTGCCGCGTGGTGAAACGGCGCGGGCGCATATCGAGAAATATTACGAACCATTCAGTAAGTTGCGCGCCGAAGGTCTGGATGCGCTGATTATTACTGGTGCCAATGTGGTCGGTTCCGAACTGGCAACCCAGTCGTTCTGGCAGCCGCTGATTGAAGTAGTAGGCTGGGCGCATGAATCTGTCACATCAACCTTGTGTTCCTGCCTGGCAACGCATGCCGTACTGCAATTTCGTTATGGGCAGAAACGTGTACCGCTGGTGCAAAAGAAATGGGGTGTGTTTCCGCACTGGATAGAAGACAAGGATCATCCGCTGGTTACTGACATCAACACCCGCTTTGATGTGCCGCATTCACGCTGGAATGCGGTAACGCGCGAACAGTTTGACGTGGCCGGTTTGCGCGTGCTGGTGGAAAGCGATGACGGATGCGTTCATCTTGCAACCAGCACGGATGGCCTGCGTACAGTATTTTTTCAGGGACATCCCGAATACGACACTATTTCACTGCTGAAGGAATACAAGCGTGAAGTGCTGGCATTTGCTGCCGGTGTGCGTGCCGACTACCCTCCGTTTCCGGAAAATTATTTTGGCATTTTCGAAAAAGCCGTGTGCAACGAATATCGGCTTCTGGTAACAGAAGCCATGAAAAACAAAGTGCCCTTGCCCGAGTTTCCGGAAAATATCTTGACCACGCGGCTGGACAACACCTGGCACGATACCGCCGGTGAGGTGCTGGGTAACTGGATGGGATTGATTTATCAGGTAACGCACAGCGATCGCCGCAAACCGTTCATGGATAATGTGAACCCGGATGATCCGCTGAATCTGCGGTGGAAGAAATAATAAAGTAACTTCTGTCAGAGGTTCCTGAAGGATTTTTACACAGAGGAACGGGCTACAGGAT
Organism: Pseudomonadota bacterium; assembly: GCA_030836935.1. Classification (GTDB taxonomy): domain Bacteria; phylum Pseudomonadota; class Gammaproteobacteria; order SZUA-229; family SZUA-229; genus JACPVK01. The sequence goes on from JAUPMA010000170.1 coordinate 1,201, forward strand.
TTATTGACAAGCATTCCTGCAGCCGCAGCGCATTACAGTGCATTCACAGCACGGTATCTCGCGTGTGATTCATGTTCCTGTTTCCGGAGTCCCTTGTCGCTTCACGGTATACCTCGGCCATGAAATTGATGGCATCAATGGCGCCATCAAGCGAAAAGCGGCTGACCTGGAATTTTCCATCCTGCATCGGAAATGCAAGTCCGATTCGTCTGGAGTTGGTAACATGTTTCTTGAGTAATTCAAAATCATTAAATATATATCGTGGCGCATTATCCAGATTGGTGCAGGTAACATCGACATACGCGGCGGCATAATCTGAATTTATGAGAATCGGATATTTGCTATCGTCTGTGCACTTGACATCAATAGACATTAACCAGATACAGTCATCTGTTTCAAAAAAGCAATATTGACCGATTATTCCACCGCTATCATTCAGGGTGGCCGCATAAACACCTTCGTTGTTATCTATCAGTCCGACTGTCCAGTCACTGAATTGCCGGAGGGATGATTCTGCGAAGACATTGCCGGTGGCAATCAGGGCGATAACTGCAAGGATGGTGCTGCGCATATCAACTCCTTAATGTATCCATGTTTATTCTGGTTGAAGGAATTTAACCTACTGTACCGTGCATGGCAACTTCGGTGTATTGCCGGGCTGAATGGGTGGATGAATCCGGATAACAAAGGAAGGCGTAAAATTCATAACGCAAATGAACGCCAGGCAAAGCATCAGTAAAGCAAGTCTGTTGCGTTAGCTGGCATTCATTTGCGGACCACTCTTTACTCAAGCTGCATCGTTGCGTTTTGATTCCAGCTTGTTGATACCCAGTGCCTTCAGGATAAAGCGTTCGTACAACGGATCGGTGGCGCCTTTCTTCATCTTGCGCAGGAAATATTTTTCAAAGCCGATTTTTGCCTGGTGTACCCATTTGCCTTTCTTGAACCAGGTAACATTGCGCGGCGGTATTTGCGGCAGGGCAACAAAGGCGGCGCCGGTGTCGCCCATGTCGGCGAGGCATATTGCATTCCAGGTGGCTTTTTCGCGCGGCTGTTCGCCTTTCAATTCCAGTGCAATGTTGTGTGCAATGGCGGTGCCCATGGTTTCAATCATGTAACCGGTTTTGGGAGCGCCGGTGGGAACCGGTGTGGCTTCAACCGGCGGAATGGCGACACAGACACCGGCGGAATAAATGTTTTTGTATTTCGGATTGCGCTGGAATTCATCAATCAGCACAAAGCCGCGCGGGTTGCACAGGCCTTCCACGGCGGCAACGGCTTCCACACCCTTGAAGCCTGGAATCATCATGTTGAACTTGAATGGCAGTTCATGTTGCTTGATGACCTGACCGTTGCTGTCGAGTTCATCGACAAACATTTTGCCGTGTTCCACTTTGGTGGTTTTGGCGTTGGTGATGAACTTGATGTGGTGGGAACGCAGATCACTTTCCAGCATGCCGCGTGAATCGCCGACGCCGCCCAGACCGAGGTGACCGATGTAGGGCTCGGAGGTTACGAATGTCATCGGCACCTTGTTGCGTTTGTGATGCTTGCGCAGCGCGCAATCCAGAATGAAGGCGAATTCATACGCCGGGCCAAAGCAGCTGGCGAAGGGCATGGCGCCAATGATTACCGGGCCTGGATTTTCCAGCAGTTCCTTGAATTGTGCATAGGTGTGTTCGGCATGACCGGTGGTGCAGATGGAGCTGGTGAAACCGCTCGGGCCGGAGCCGGGTATTTCCTCGAAGGCCAGTTTGGGGCCGGTGGTGATGACCAGAAAGTCGTACTTTACCTCGCTGCCGCCGGCGAGTTGCAGGGTGTTGGCAGCGGCATCAATCTTGTTGACTCGGTCGGCGATGAACTGGATATTCTTTTTTTCCAGGTAAGGGGCGATGGGCAGGGTAATGGAATCGTAATCGCGCCAGCCGACGGCTACCCACGGATTGGAAGGCGTGAACTGAAAGTGATCGCGTTCATTGATAACCGTGACCTTGTGTTCCTTGCCGATGCTTTCGCGCAGTTCATAAGCGCAGGGCATGCCGCCGATACCGGCGCCGAGTACAACGATGTGTGCCATGGGATTTTCCTCAGTTGACGTGACAGATGGCGAACACATCGCAAGCATCAGGCCAAATGGAGAATATCTTTCAGGAACAATGGTTTGACAAAATCCGGCAGGGCTGCGTCAGGTAATGTCAGGCATGACATTGTCATGACATGCAGGAAGTGGCAGGAAAAGCGCCGGCCTGGTCCGGGCCGTTTTGCCGCCTCAATGCATGTTCACGTTAGGGTTGACGACCCCGTTGCGGATTTCGTCGGCCGTGGCATCGCGTATGGACAGGATATTGATGGTGAAACGGGCGGTTTTGCCGGCCAGCGGATGGTTGCCATCGACAGTCAGTTTGCCGTTTTCGATCCGGGTGACGATGAAGGTTTTGGTTTCGCCCTCGGCATTGGCCATTTCAACCTGGGCGCCAATCTGGCGGAATTGCGGTGGCACGTTGTCAAGGTCGTCGGTAAAGGTGAGGTCGGGATCGTGCTCGCCAAAACCATCTGCCGGCGGTACCGAGACTTCGATCTTGTCGCCGACGCGACTGCCTTCGAGTGCGGATTCAACGGATTCAATCAGTCCGATGGAGCTGGCACCGTGGACATAGTTAACCGGCAGGTCCACCTGTTCGACAATGTTGCCCTGGTCGTCTGCGATGGAATAAGTGAACTGCACAACCTTGTTGCGCCGGATGCGTTGGTCTGACATGAAACGGCCCCTGCTGGATGAGAGGCGAATTATAGCCGCAGCCGGCTATTCACCCAAATCAGCCGGGTTAATGCGAGCATAGCGGTCAGTTATACTTGCATCCCCGATTCATTGCGAGAAAACCCATGGAAGCCTCATCCTGTAGCAAGGCTGAACCTTTTGTCCTGCAAGTGCTGGGCGACAGCATGATTCCCGAATTCCAGAACGGTGTGGTCATTGTCATTGATCCGGAAGGTGTGGTGCGCGATGGTGCCTATGTAGTGGCGTTGCATAACGAAGAATATACCTTTCGCCAGTACCGCATTTACGAAGGCCGGCATTTTCTGGCGCCGTTGAATGAGCTGTACGAAACCGTGGAAATTCCCGGCCCGCAGGTAATCCGGGGTGTAGTGGTGCAGCAGGCGGGCAAGCGCCGCAAGGATCGCAGGTTTTACTGATTCCGGGCGGCTGGCTGGTCGCATGTACCATGGATCGAGAATGGCCGGTTATACATACTTTCGGGATATTTGAAAATAATACCCTCCATGTATGAGGCAAAGAAAGAATTCACCACAGAGGACACGGAGGTCACAGAGAAATCAACACAAAA
>JAUPMA010000171.1 GCA_030836935.1 Pseudomonadota bacterium
AAGCGGAGTTTACACAGAGTAAATGAGCATTTTGAGTCCGTTTTTAACGCCGCAGGTCAACGCAGATAGTTTTTCAACAAGCTGTTAGTGCAGCGCATCCGCCGATTGCTCTGGTGGATGCGCTACGCTTATCCACCCTACCAGACTCAAGGAACCTCAGGCTGCAGCGACTTTTTTCTTGCCCGCTGCAAAAACCAGTTCGTCTTTGGCAACATCCACTTCAATTACATCGCCCGGCATGTATTTGCCTTGCAACAATTGTTGCGCCAGCGAGTTTTCCAGCGTCTGCTGGATGGCGCGTTTTAACGGACGTGCGCCATACACCGGATCAAATCCGGCTTCGCCCAGTTTATCCAGTGCGGCTTCGGATAAAACCAGATCCATATCCTTGTCCTGCAAACGCTTGCGCAGATAACTGATCTGGATAGCGGTGATGGCGCGGATCTGTTCGCGGCCCAGCGGATGGAACACCACGCTTTCATCAATACGGTTAATGAATTCGGGACGGAAGTGTTTGCCCACAATGCTCATCACCGCCGCTTTCATGCCGGCGATGTCACCACGCTCGGCATATTCCTGAATGTATTGCGAGCCGAGATTGGAAGTCATCACAATCACGGTGTTGCGAAAATCCACGGTACGTCCCTGGCCATCGGTGAGACGGCCATCGTCCAGTACCTGCAACAAAACATTGAACACATCGGGATGCGCTTTTTCCACTTCATCAAGCAATATCACGGAATACGGCTTGCGGCGCACGGCTTCGGTGAGATAACCGCCTTCCTCGTAACCGACATAACCCGGCGGTGCGCCAATCAAGCGCGCCACCGAATGTTTCTCCATGAATTCCGACATATCAATGCGCACCATGGCTTCATCAGTATCAAACATGAATGCAGCCAGCGCCTTGGTCAATTCGGTTTTACCGACACCGGTCGGACCGAGAAATAAAAATGAACCATTGGGACGATTGGGATCCGACAAGCCGGCGCGTGAACGGCGTATGGCATTTGAAATTGCGGTGACCGCTTCATCCTGGCCGACTACACGTTTGCGCAATTCCTCTTCCATGCGCAGCAGTTTGTCTTTTTCACCTTCCAGCATTTTGGTAACGGGAATACCGGTGGAGCGTGATACCACTTCGGCAATCTCTTCCTCGGTAACACGATTGCGCAGCAATTTCATTTCGTGCATTTCCGCCTGCGCGGCCATGTCGAGTTGTTTTTCCAGTTCCGGAATACGGCCGTATTGCAATTCGGACATGCGCGTTAAATCGCTGGCACGGCGTGCCGTTTCCAGTTCCAGTCTTGCCTGCTCCAGTTTTTCCTTGATACTGGCCGTGCCTTGCAGAGCCGCTTTTTCGGAAACCCAGATTTCTTCCAGATCGGCGTATTCCTGTTCCAGCTTGTCAATTTCTTCCTGCAACTTTAACAAACGCTCGCGTGAGGCCTTGTCGCTGTCTTTGCCCAATGCCTCGCGTTCAATTTTCAATTGGATCAAACGACGTTCAAGGCGATCCATGACTTCTGGCTTGGAATCAATTTCCATACGAATACGGCTGGCCGCTTCGTCGATCAGATCAATCGCCTTGTCCGGCAACTGACGATCGGTAATATAACGGTGTGACAACACGGCGGCAGAAACAATTGCCGGGTCGGTGATATCCACACCATGATGCACTTCATAACGCTCTTTCAAACCGCGCAAAATAGCGATGGTGTCTTCAACATTCGGTTCATCCACCAGCACTTTCTGGAAACGGCGTTCCAGTGCGGCATCTTTCTCAATATATTTACGATATTCATCCAGCGTGGTGGCGCCCACGCAATGCAATTCACCGCGTGCCAGTGCCGGCTTTAACATATTGCCGGCATCCATCGCGCCTTCGGCCTTGCCGGCACCGACCATGGTGTGCAATTCGTCGATGAACAAAATAATTTGTCCTTCCTGTTTGGAAAGATCATTCAATACGGCTTTCAAACGCTCTTCAAATTCACCACGGAATTTGGCACCGGCTATGAGCGATCCCATATCCAGTGACAACAGACGTTTGCCTTTCAGACCTTCAGGCACTTCACCGTTAACGATGCGTTGCGCGAGGCCTTCCACAATCGCGGTTTTGCCAACACCCGGTTCACCGATTAACACCGGATTATTTTTGGTGCGGCGTTGCAACACCTGAATGGTGCGGCGGATTTCTTCATCGCGGCCAATCACCGGATCGAGACGGCCCTGCTCGGCGCGTTCGGTTAAATCCACGGTGTATTTTTCCAGCGCCTGCCGCTGGTCTTCGGCGTTAGGATCATCCACTTTCTGGCCGCCACGCACCTGTTCAATGGCTTTTTCGAGCTTGGCTTTATCAATGCCGAACTTGCGCAGCAAGTCACCGATCTTGCTCTTGTCTTCGGTACAGGCCAGCACAAACAGTTCGCTGGAAATGTATTGATCCTTGCGCTGCTGCGCCAGCTTGTCGGCGACATTGAGCAACCGGCCCATGTCGGCAGACAAATGCACATCACCCGCCGTGCCCTGTACCTGCGGCAACTTTTCCAGCTCTTCACCCAGCCGTGAACGCAAGCCGTTCACATTGGCCTGCGCCAGCGACAGCAAATGCCGCACCGTACCGCCCTGCTGATCCAGCAGCGCCAGCAGCATGTGTACCGGCTCGATGTATTGATGATCGCGGCCTACCGCCAGCGATTGCGCTTCAGCCAGCGCCATTTGCAGCTTGCTGGTTAACCGATCCATTTTCATTTATCACACCCCATAAATTTCAGTTAACCGGAAAGTGCGGATTAAATTGCCAATTTCAAGGCTTTCCTGGAAGAAGTTGCAAGTGACAAGGCT
>JAUPMA010000172.1 GCA_030836935.1 Pseudomonadota bacterium
TCGGAAGATGACGCAGATATTGCGCGTGCATTTGAAATGGGTGCTGTCGATTATCTGCGCAAGCCGGTCAGAAAATTCGAACTGATTGCGAGACTGACAACGCAACTGGAATTGCGTCGCCGCCAGCTGCATCTGGAACAGATGGTGAATGAACGCACGCAGGAACTGCTTGTGGCCAATCTTGAATTGCAGGCAACGCAGGAACAGCTGCTGCAAGCGGACAAGATGGCCGCTATTGGACAGCTGGCAGCGGGCGTGGCGCATGAAATCAACAATCCGGTCGGATTTGTTACTTCAAATATTGGAACTCTTTCGCAATATCTTGACGATCTGCTCAGGATTATTGATGGCTATGAGACGGCTGAGTGCGCGCTGCCGGACGAACAGAAGAAAAACCTGCAGGTTTTGAAAAAGAAAGTGGACCTGGCTTATCTCAAAAGTGATGTCAGCGAATTGCTGGAGGAAACCACTGATGGCCTGTCGCGTATAAAAAACATTGTGCAGGACATGAAGGAATTGTCCCATGTCAGCGGCAATGCGTGGGAGCTGGCAGATATACATGATGGTATCGAGAGCACACTGAACATCGTGCATAACGAAATCAAGTACAAGGCCAGTGTGGTAAAGGTTTTTTGTGAATCTGCACGGGTGATGTGCATACCCTCGCAAATCAATCAGGTAATAATGAATATTCTGGTGAATGCAGCGCATGCCATTGAAAGCACCGGCGTTATTACCATCAAGACCGCGCAGGATGACGACCGGCTGAATATCAGCATCAGTGATACAGGTTGTGGCATGACACCGGATGTCATCAAGAAAATATTTGATCCGTTTTTTACCACCAAACCGGTTGGCAAGGGTACCGGCCTTGGTCTGTCCATGTCATACAGTATTGTTAAGAAACATCACGGTAATATTGAAGTGGAGTCGCAACCGGGCAAGGGAACTACTTTTGTTATCACACTGCCGCGCGAGCAACCGGCAACAGGAACCAATAATGCCGGAATATGATGAATCAAAAAACCGGATGACACTGAAGCTGGTGTATTACGGGCCGGCACTGAGTGGCAAGACCAGTAATCTGACACGATTGCATGATTTGTTAAGGCCGGAACTGAAGGGCGAGATGATGATGCTGGATACCAAGAATGATCGCACCCTTTTTTTTGACATGCTGCCGGTTGGACTGAAAGCGCCAAGTGGATTGCTGATAAAAATAAAATTGTACACTGTGCCGGGACAGGTGGCACACGACAGCACGCGCAAGGCTGTACTGTCACGCGCAGATGGCGTGGTTTTTGTTGCGGACTCGCAACTGAATCAGCGTCTGAATAATGCCGAGTCTTTCGAGAACCTCGCAGACAATGCCAACAAGGTTGGGCTGGATTTTGAAAAAATGCCTTTGGTAATCCAGTTCAACAAGCGCGATTTGCCGCAGATTGAAACGGAACAGGCCATCAATGAACGCTGGCTGCAAACCGGCTGGCCGATTTTGTTTGCCAGTGCAATCAGCGGAGCGGGCGTGCTGGAAACATTTGTTGTCTTGCTGGACAGGGTTTATGAAATTATTGACAAGGAATATGCGCTGGCAGACCAGCATCAGTTATCAAAGCAGAACTTTATCAGTGGCATGACCGGAGCTGCATGATGACAACGCCTGAAACGAGTCACATGCTTGAGCCATATGATCGCGAATATGATCTTGCGGATGTATTGAAGGCGGCTGGCATTGAGCGGTTGCAACAAATATTCAGCCAGGTTATTGGCGATCATTATTGCATCCAGTCTGTTGCTGGCGAAGTTCTCATGGGCAAGGCGGAGAATTGCGCAAAGCGAGCAGCCATTTATATGGATATGGAAATCTGCGGTTATTTGTGTGTTGCCGCCGGGGTGAATGACACGTTAATGGCGGCACTGGAAAATATTCTGAAAATGATTGTTGCTGCACAGCATCAGTATCTGATGATTTCCAGCCTGCATATTGAGGCCATTCATGCTGATTATGCGGCATTGAAAGACAGGAATGAAAAACTTCAGGAATCGGAAGAACGCTACAGAAAATTGTGTACCGAACTGGATCAGCGGGTGCAGGAGCAGATTGCAGAAATCGAGCAACGCCAGCAGCAACTTTACAAGGCCGAGCGACTGGCTTCCATTGGTCACATGGCTGCCGGCATAGCACACGAAATCAATAATCCAATGGGATTCATTCTGAGTAATCTGCAAACAGCCAGTCGTTATGTTGAAAACCTGAAGGCATTTTCTGTTCTGATGTGCCAGCCTTCTTCAATTGAAGCCGCGCGTGTTTACTGGATTGAACAGCAGGTTGCAGCCGATATTGAGGACTTTCCGGAATTGCTGCGGGAAAATATTCAGGGTGCCGAGCGTGTGAAATCCATTGTCAGCAGCCTGATGGATTTTTCCGGATTCAATCTGGAAGAATCCGAAGTGTGTAATCTCGACGCTCTGTTGCGCAAGGCGGCTGATATGGCCTGCGCCGGTGTTGACAGGAAAATTGATGTGCAATATACCTTGCAGGCAGCGGTAAATGTTCAATGCAACAGATCGAATCTGATACGCGCATTTTTCAATGTGCTGCGCAATGCGGTGCAGGCGATACATGACTCGGGAGAAATACGCATTGCATTATCGGTGTGCGATGCCGGGGTTAGTCTTGAAATAACTGACAATGGTTGCGGCATGAATGCACAGACACTTGAACATGCCTTTGATCCGTTTTTTACTACTCGTGCTGTTGGTCAGGGTGTCGGTCTCGGGCTGACCGCTGCGCGGGAAATTATCCAGTCACATGGTGGCACCATACTTTTAAAAAGCCAGACCGGGCAGGGAACGCAGGTAAGTATCCGGCTGCCTGTAACTGCAAGAGAGAATTCATAACATGGCAAAGTATTCATCCCTGTTTACCGGCGAGGAAAAAAACAGCAGTCGGGATGATGCGCAAGGTGCAAGGCCCTATCAGTTACTGCTGGTGGATGATGAAGCGGGAGTACTCAATGCGCTGAAGCGGGTATTTCGCAAGGAAAATTATGTTGTACATACCGCATCCAATGCGGATGAAGCACTGGCACTGCTGGGCAAGCTGCCCTGCCAGCTGGTGATATCGGATTTCAAGATGCCCGGCATGAATGGCGCGCAATTTTTGCAGGAAGCAAAAAAACTCTATCCGCAAATGATACGGATCATGCTCACGGGCCATGCCGATACCGATGCAGTCATGGCAGCCATCAAGGAAGGAGCTGTTTACAAATTTATTCTCAAACCCTGGAATGATGATGACTTGCGGGTGACTGTGGCGCTGGCACTGGAGCAATATGAACTGATACTGAAAAACGATGAACTCAGAAAACAGAATCTCAGCAAGGCAAAGGAAATCAGTTCACTGGTCAAACTCAATGTGACCAATAAAAGCCAGCTGGCGATCATGCTGAACAAACGCGGATATTTGACAGAGCGCCAGGTTCAGGAACTGCACAAACATCAGCAGTCCAGAAAAAAACCCATCATAAAAATGATTCTGGAAAAGGAGTGGATTGACGAAAAGGAAATTCACTCCATTTTTCGCAAGGACATGCTGCTGGATGAAATGGATCTGAAAGAAGTGCGGATTGATCCGGAAATATCTTCCCTGTTGCCCGCATCATTCTGTGAATATCACCTGGTGCTGCCGGTGAAGGTGGAAGGCCGTTCACTGACGCTGGCCATGGCTGATCCGCTGGACACAGGGTTGACGGATGATTTGCGTTTTGTCACCGGGCTGGATATTCGCACGGTGTTTTCAACGGCAAAAGGCATAGTGCAAAAGATTCACGAGGTATATGGCGATGTCACCTCGGCGGAAGAACTGGAAACTTTCATCACCGGATCGGATCCGTTCGAGGGCATTGAAGTTGTCATTGAAGATGATGACGAAATGTCGCTGGAGGATTTGCTGCACAGTACGGAAGAACCGCCGGCCATCCGTCTGGTAAACGCGATTATTCTTGAAGCTGTGCGACTCAAGGCGAGTGATATTCACATCCAGCCAAAAACCAAGAATGTTGTGGTGCGCTATCGCATTGACGGTGTGTTGCATGACAAGATCCAGATTCCGCACAACTTGCATCTGGCCATTACTTCGCGCATCAAGGTAATGTCGGAACTGTATATTACCGAACGGCGCCGGCCGCAGGACGGACGCATCACGGTAAAAACACCATTGCGTATCGTGGACTTGCGCCTGTCTACCGTGCCGACAATCAATGGCGAAAAAATTGTCATGCGCTTGCTGGATCGCAATGCTTCGGTACAGCAGCTGGA
>JAUPMA010000173.1 GCA_030836935.1 Pseudomonadota bacterium
AGGTTTTGTTTCAGCTGTGATGAAACTTGTACCGGGTGATGGTGAAGCCGCTGCAGCACAAATGCGAGCCTTGCTGGATAAACGCAACGCCAGTCAGCCCAGTGTTTTGCCCAGTTGCGGTTCGGTGTTCCGCAATCCGATGGGTGATTACGCCGCACGTTTGATTGAAGCCTGTGGACTCAAAGGCAAGATGATCGGCGGTGCTCAGGTGTCACCGAAGCACGCGAATTTCATTATCAATACCGGTAATGCCACGGCAAAAGAAATTGAGACGCTAATTGCGTTGGTGCAACAGCAGGTCAAAACAATGCAGGGTGTTGAATTGCACCCGGAAGTAAAAATTGTTGGAGAAGAAGTGTGACGAACAAGTTTGGCAAAGTGGCGGTGTTGATGGGCGGCTGGTCGGCCGAACGCGCTGTGTCTTTGAAAAGTGGCAAGGCGGTGCTGGATGCATTGGTGTCACAGGGTGTGAATGCCGTGGGCATAGATGTGGGCCGTGATATTGCCAGCCAGCTGAAAGGTTTTGATCGTGTGTTCAATATTCTGCATGGCCGTGGTGGTGAAGACGGGCAGATTCAGGGCTTGCTCGACATACTGCAAATTCCTTATACCGGTTCCGGCATTCTGGGTTCGGCGATTGGCATGGACAAATTGTTAACCAAACAAATATGGCTCAGCAATGATTTGCCGACACCGCAATTTTCCCTGCTTGAATCCGATGCTGATTGCGCAGAAGCCATCGTAAAACTGGGTTTGCCACTGATGGTGAAACCGGCGCTGGAAGGTTCCAGTATCGGCATCAGTAAAGTGAAACATGCAGATGAAATGCTGGCGGCATTCCAGGCAGCGTGTGCTTGTGGCGGGCCGGTGATTGCCGAGAAATTTATCAAGGGCGGCGAATACACCTGCGCGATTCTGGGTGAGCGTGTGTTGCCGATGATCAGGCTGGAAACAACGCACGAATTTTACGATTACAACGCCAAATATCTGGCTGATGACACGCGCTATATCTGTCCCTGTGGTTTGCCTGCGGCACGCGAAGCAGAGCTCGGGCAAATCATGTTGAAAGCATTTCGCGCCGCACATGCCAGAGGCTGGGGCCGTGTGGATTTCATGCTGGATGAGCAAGGCCAGCCGTGGCTGATTGAAATCAACACCGTGCCCGGCATGACGGATCACAGTCTGGTGCCGATGGCGGCACGGCAGGCGGGTATCAGTTTTGAACAATTGGTGATAACGATTTTGCAGGAGACCTTGCACTGATGTTCGACCACAAATCGCGAACCTCGGCCAGGCCACGCAAACAGCTCGTCATGGGTGGGCGTGTGCAAAGTGTATTGGCAAAAGTGGCTGAGCTCTGGGCGTCGCCATGGGGTAAACGCGGTGTGCTGGCCGTGCCGGTAATTGTAGCGATGGCTGCGGTGTGGTCGGCATTTGATCCGGATTCGATATTGCCCATCAATACGGTGCAAATTGAAGGTGAGTTTCGTTATCTCAAACGCGACGATTTACAGCGCACGGCCATGCCGCATGTGCAAGGCGGATTTTTTTCACTGGATTTGCAGCAAGTGCGCGAAGCCTTGCTGGTATTGCCCTGGGTGGAAGACGCCATGGTGCGCCGCCAGTGGCCGGATGGTTTGCGTATTCGCGTAATCGAGAAACAACCGGCCGCCTGGTGGGGTGATGGACGTTTGCTGAGTTCGCGGGGTGTGCTGTTTGTGCCCGGCAAGATCGGTGCGCTGGCGCTGCCCAAACTGGATGGCCCGGAAGGCCTGGAAAAAATCCTGTTACAGGAACTGGGCAGCATGCAAACCGTACTGGCGAGTACGGGCCAGCAAATTCAGCTGATCCGGGTGGATGCGCGCCGTTCATGGACTCTGCAGCTGGCATCCGGGCTGGAATTGCGTCTGGGGCGTGAAGAAGAGCATTTGCGGTTGCAGCGATTTGTTGATGTTTATGCGGCACATTTTCAAAACAGGATTGAACAAATCAAACACATTGATATGCGTTACACCAACGGCCTTGCCGTGGCATGGCACCGCAGTTGAAAAAAAGAAGGGTAAACATGAGCAGACGATCTGACAAAAACCTGATAGTGGGACTGGATATTGGTACATCAAAAGTGGTGGCCATAGTGGGCGAGATTACGCCGGAGGGAAAAATCGAAATTATCGGTCTGGGCTCGCACCCGTCACGCGGTTTGAAAAAAGGTGTGGTGGTGAATATCGAATCCACGGTGCAATCCATTCAGCGTGCTGTGGAAGAAGCAGAATTGATGGCCGGCTGCCAGATCAATTCGGTTTACGCGGGCATTGCCGGCAGCCATATCAAAAGTTTGAATTCGCACGGTATCGTGGCGATTAAAAATCGCGAAGTCAGTGACGAAGACCTGGATCGCGTCATTGATGCGGCGCGAGCGGTGGCGATACCGGCAGACCAGCGCATCCTGCATGTGCTGCCGCAGGAATTCATTATCGATAACCAGGAAGGCATACGAGAACCGATAGGTATGTCGGGCGTGCGTCTGGAAGCGAAAGTGCATCTGGTGACCGGTGCGGTGGGTGCTGCACAAAACATCATCAAGTGCGTGCGCCGTTGCGGCCTGGAAGTGGATGACGTGATTCTGGAACAGTTGGCTTCCAGTTATTCGGTGCTCAACGAGGACGAAAAGGAACTGGGTGTATGCCTGGTGGATATTGGCGGTGGCACGACGGACATTGCGGTTTTTACCGATGGTGCAATTCGCCATACAGCGGTGATTCCGATTGCCGGCGACCAGGTGACCAACGACATCGCCGTGGCCCTGCGCACGCCAACGCAATATGCCGACGAAATCAAGATCAAATATGCCTGCGCCTTGCGTCAGCTGGCCAATGCGGATGAAACCATTGAGGTGCCATCGGTAGGCGAACGGCCGCCGCGTAAATTGTCACGCCAGACCCTGGCTGAAGTAGTGGAGCCGCGTTACGACGAATTGCTGAGCCTGGTGCAGGCTGAATTGCGGCGCAGCGGTTTTGAGGAAGTGATTGCGGCCGGCATCGTGCTTACCGGCGGAAGCTCGAAAATGGAAGGCGTGATTGATCTGGCCGAAGAGATTTTCCACATGCCGGTGAGGCTGGGTGTGCCCCAGTACGTCAGCGGTTTGTCGGATGTGGTGAGTAATCCGATTTATGCAACGGGGGTCGGGCTGCTGCTGTTCGGTGAACAGCATCGCCAGGCGGGGCGCAACTATTTTTCATCCGAGGGGGGCGCGAAAGGGATATGGGATCGCATGAAAAACTGGTTTCAGGGCAATTTTTGAGGCTGTCGCCTGGCGACACCAGACAAACACATAACAACACAATGAATATAAATGAGGAGAACGCTAATGTTTGAATTGATGGATAACGTCGCACAAGACGCTGTTATCAAGGTTATCGGAGTGGGTGGTGGCGGTGGCAACGCCGTGCGTCATATGCTGGCCAGCGGCATCGATGGCGTGGACTTTATCTGCGCCAATACCGATGCCCAGGCCCTGGCAAAAATCGAGGGCGCCAAATCACTGCATATTGGAGGCAACATCACCCGCGGTTTGGGTGCCGGAGCCAACCCGGATGTCGGACGCCAGGCAGCACTGGATGATCGTGACCGGATCGCGGAAATGCTGATGGGGGCTGACATGGTGTTCATTACTGCCGGCATGGGTGGTGGTACGGGTACCGGTGCGGCACCCGTTGTGGCACAAATTGCCCGCGACATGGGTATCTTGACTGTTGGCGTGGTTACCAAACCGTTTGTGTTCGAGGGGCCCAAGCGCATGAAAGTCGCCATGCATGGCATCAGTGACTTGACCCAGCATGTGGATTCATTGATCACTGTACCCAATGACAAGTTGCTGAGTGTCTATGGCCGCGACTTTGACATGATGAACGCCTTTGGTGGAGCCAACGATGTGTTACTGAATGCCGTGCAAGGCATCACGGAGCTGATTACCCGTCCCGGTGTTATCAATGTCGATTTTGCGGATGTTCGCACGGTGATGTCACAAAATGGCATGGGCATGATGGGTTCAGGCGTGGCCAGCGGCGAAGGCCGGGCACGCAAGGCGGCAGAAAATGCCGTGGCCAGTCCGTTGCTGGAAGATGTCAATTTGTCAGGTGCGCAAGGCATTCTGGTGAATGTGACCAGCGCTACCATGACCTTGGGTGAGCTGGAAGATATCGGTTCCATTATCAATGCCTTCGCTTCCGAGGATGCAATTGTGGTGATGGGTACCGCTATTGATGAAAGTTTGCAGGATGAGCTGCGTGTTACCGTGGTAGCGACAGGGCTGGCTGTATCGGGTGCGCAAAGGCAGGCCGCCCCGACCACGAGTCCAGTGCGCGCGGTACCACAGCGCAACCGTACGGGCGGTGTGGATTATGATGATCTGGATAAACCGACTGTACTGCGGCAACGTGCAGCGGGTGACGGTTTCAGTTCGTCCAGTGTATTTGACGACGACATGCTGGATATACCGGCCTTTTTGCGCCGTCAGGCCGACTAGGGGGAAACCGACTTCATGTAATTTATAGCTTGTGATCTGCAACCCGATAATTTCCCGGCTGCTGGGCTATACTGGCTTTCGAAAACGCGCGACTATACCTCCAACGGGGGGGTATGTATAATCGCTCGTTCGTATTCGCCTGTATAACATGAAGGAATAACAGCTTGATTCGTCAACGCACATTGAAAAATGTCATTCGCGCCACGGGTGTCGGGCTGCATACGGGTAAAAAGGTATATCTCACCCTGCGTCCGGCTGCGCCGGATACAGGTATCGTATTTCGTCGTACCGATCTTGAATCTCCGGTAGATATTGTGGCTGCAGCCGACAAGGTAGTGGACACCAAGTTGTCAACAACGATTGGCGAAGGCGATGTAACTGTTTCAACTGTCGAGCATTTATTGGCCGCCATGGCCGGACTGGGTATAGATAATGCCTATGTCGATCTGAGTGCCGCTGAAGTGCCGATCATGGATGGAAGCTCAGGCCCATTTGTTTTCCTGCTGCAATCTGCAGGTATTGTTGAGCAAAATGCGCCAAAACGATTCATTCGTGTAAAACGCCCTGTCGTTGTGGAAGAGCAGGGCAAGTGGGCGCGCTTTGAGCCATTTGAAGGCTTCAAGGTTAATTTCACTATTGATTTCAATCACCCCGTATTTAATGGTTCACCGCAGAATGCGGAGATCAACCTTTCTTCAACGTCCTTTGTCAAGGAAATCAGTCGCGCCCGCACCTTTGGATTCATGAGCGATTTCGAGATGCTGCGTGCCAATAATCTTGCGCTTGGTGCGAGCCTGGAAAATGCCATTGGTATTGATGAATTTCGCGTGCTGAATGAAGACGGCCTGCGTTATGAAGACGAGTTTGTCAAACATAAAATTCTTGATGCAATCGGTGATCTTTACCTGCTAGGCCATAGCCTGATCGGCGCGTATTCCGGTTACCGTTCCGGTCATGCGCTGAATAACAGACTGTTGCGCGCCATGATTGCAGATACGGCTTCCTGGGAAGAGGTAACGTTTGAATCTGATAATGCACGTTCACCTATTACCTACACACAGCCAGTGAATGCCTGATTCAACCGGTTTTATGCCTTGATAATCAATTGTCAGGGCGTTTTCGTTTTGCCAGTTCCAGCAATGAATGTTTCAGGTCTGGATCGGTGATGTTACTGGCGGTTTGCTTAATGAGTGCTGCGGTGCTGCGGCTGAGATAGACAGGTTCTTTTTCTGTTGGCAGCAATTTGTTTACGTTGTAATTTTTTAGCAGCCTGATGCGAATACTGGTAACGCCACAATCGGTATGCTGAGTCAGCATGTACAGCATATCCTGCGTATGCAGCCGCAAGCGGGTTGACCAGACAGGAGAATCGGTAATGACAATCAGTTCCCTGTCGGCGATATTTGCTACCTGAATATGCGAATGGCATGCG
>JAUPMA010000174.1 GCA_030836935.1 Pseudomonadota bacterium
TTGCAGGCCCGGTCAGTCATCGCACGGCGCAAGTCACCAATCTTCCCTGGTCAATCAATGCAGACAGCCTGCAACAGCAATTCAATATTGCACATGTTGAGCTGATCAATGATTTTGCTGCCATCGGTTATGGCATTGACTGTTTGCAACAGCAGGACTTTGTGGATTTGCAGGCGGGTCATGCGCTGGATAAAGCCACGCGGGTCGTGATTGGTGCCGGCACCGGACTGGGTGAAGGTTATCTGGTATGGCAGGACGGTGGGTATGTGCCGCTGCCATCCGAGGGCGGCCATGCGGATTTTGCGCCGGCCAGTGAAGTCCAGATGAATTTGCTGGGATATTTGCAGGCGCGTTTCGGCCATGTGTCGTATGAACGGGTGGTGTCGGGCATGGGTCTGGTGAACATTTATGATTTTCTGGCCTGCAACCAGCCCGCATCCATTAAATTGCAGCAGGCATTGCTGGATGGGGATGACCCTGCCGCCATCATTGCGGAATTTGCCATGGAAAAAAATGAGGCTGTGGCCGTGCAGGCGCTGGATATTTTTATTGAATGTTATGGCGCACAGGCGGGAAATCTTGCCCTGACCTGCCTGGCGCGAGGTGGTGTGTATATTGCTGGCGGTATTGCGCCAAAAATAATGCAACGCATGCAGCAGGGTGATTTCATGCGCGCCTTTTGCAACAAGGGGCGGTTTGCATCCCTGATGCAGGCATTACCCGTAAAAGTGATAATGAATCCCGAGGTGGGCTTGCATGGCGCCATTCGTGTTGCCCTGCGCAGTTAGCCGGAATGCAGCTACGGGCAGATCACTTTGCGGCAGGCTGTTAGACGAACGGCTGTTATTTGTTGCTCCATATCAACTATAACCAGCCCTCTCATCGCTGTAATATGAGTACCGGCAGCCACCAACTTTTTCACAGGTGTTCCGGTGCGGTGCAGATTGACTCCTCAATAACTCATGAAAGGCAGTCATAAATGAAAAAAAAGATTCTGGTTTTCGGCTTTGGTCATTCTCCCCGGGCTTCCAGTGATGTGGCTGTTTGCGTGATTGATTATTTGCGCCAGCGCAGCAACACCAATAATCTGGAATTACTCGACAGCAACAGCTGCGATAAAAATCTGTCGGAATGCATTGAATCGACGGAGCAGCTGATTGTGATTGATGCCAATCATGCGCACACCCGGCCAGGCTCAGTGAAGGTGTACGAAGGTTTTGAAATGGATGCCTTTGTTACTCACAGAAAGAATGATGATACACATGAGGCAAATTTACGCGACGCATTGAATGCGGCATTGCTGAATGGAAAGTTGCCACGGCATCGCGCATTGATCGGGATACAGGCGTCATCCTTTGATGCCCATGAACTCGATGAGACGGATGTGAACCAGGTTATCAATCAGGCTTGTCACAGAATATTCGAGATTACCGAATACTGGAAAATATAGGACGGACAGAAAATAGAGACTTTTGCACAAAGTAAAAAAAATCTCCTGGCGCAGTGATCATTGTTTTGCCGATTCATGGAGGAGTCGTGCAAATCTCTCAAAATATATCCGGTGTGTAAAATTACTTGTCCCAGGATTTGAATCGCCGGATGCAATACTCGCGCAACGAATCATAATCTGCAAAATACAGTTTGAAGGCCTCTTCTGCGGGCGCATCCAGTTCGCAATAATCATTGGAATGTTCGCGGCAAATATCCGGGCGGTTCAGATAAATTCCACAACCACCCTCTATTTGCAAATGCGTGCACCGGCTTTCAATCAAGAGGGTCCAGCCATCCTCATCTGTGTAAGCCTTGATATGCTGATGGGAAACCTGCCATAACAAATGCTCAAAATCCTTTTTTGAACGGGGCGCCGGAATGTGTTGCGTTACATAGGTGCAACAGATTGAACCGGGGCAGAACGAGCATTTGTTTTCCGGAGTGACAACTTCATTTTCCTGCTGTATGGGAATGTGTCTGTGATTTTTGTGTTTCATGTCAAAAACCCAGCTGGCCGAGATTTCCGTTGTGTTTGAAAACATAGCTGCCATCAGCCTGGCGTTGGGCAAACAGGTTCAGACTTTGCGCTGTCTCGCCGGTAGGGTCTTTCGGTTTCAGCGTGATATTGAGAATGTAATTGCGATCAGTGCCGGTGCTGGCCTCGCCATTCATGTTCAGTTCGCCACCGCTGTTGGTAAATGCAATGCGTGTCTGGCCGGCATCATCAGTTGAAATGGAAATGTTTACCTGCCCAAGATCCACTGTTTGTGTCAGGGCCAGTTTTGCATGTTGCCAGAATATTTCTGCTTCGATTTGCGGGGTTGTTTCGGGCTGCCAGTGAATGCTGTCAATATAAAACTCGAATTCACCACCCAGTTCACCAAGAGGCAATTCAATAATTTGCTGTAATGTTTTTGCCGGCAGCCTGGCTTCCGTGTCGCTGATGTACAAATCGCCACCAAAATAATGCCAGCTGATGTGGCCACTGACGTGCTGTTTATGGATTTCTGTTTCAATGCCGGCACTCAAGCGTGCCAGCAGCAGGGCAAAGGGGTTGACAGACCAGTCAAGATTTTCCAGTTTCGGCTGGCCAGGAATCAATACACTGTCGGCATGGCCCTGCCAGACAGTTCCCTGCACACCATAAAAAATGGCGGGCAGATTGCCTTTTTGCTGCAAATTGTTCAGCACGCGGCTGGCAGGTATGTTGGCGCTCAGGAAAAAAAAATAACTGAACAGCAGCACGCTGATAATGTGCCAGCGTTTCATGATGACTTGC
>JAUPMA010000175.1 GCA_030836935.1 Pseudomonadota bacterium
TGTACGCAATGCATGGATTTCAGCGGTAAGCGCACGTATTTGTTGCGGTGACTGATAATTGCGGGTAAATAAAATCACACCACCAGTTTGCGGATGCAACAGCATTTCGCGTTCTTCCGGTGACAGCGTGGTGCCAACCAGATCAAGCATGACAGGACCAAGAGACATTAATTAAAGAACCTTCAGGAATAATTTTTCAGACAGTTGATACCACAAAACGCCAGCACCGTCTCCAGATGGCGATCGAAGCCGATGAATTCATGGCCACCACCTTCTTCCACGATGGATGGCACCGCCGGGTATTTTTCGATAGCCAGTTTGTAATCCAGCACTTCATCTCCGGTTTGCAGCATCAGCAAATAACGATCCGGCTTGGAGATACGGGCCACTTCCAGGGCGCGCAACTGCTCAATGTGCTCACTGGTAATTTCGTAACTCTCCCCGGTATAAAAATTGACATTGTTGCCCAGATAATTTTTCAGCAGATCGTAAGGTCGTACAGCCGGATTTACCAGCACCGCACGGCAATCATACTGTTCAGCCAGCCAGGTAGCGTAATAACCGCCCAGCGAGCTGCCAATCAGGCACACCTGCTTGCCGGGTTTCTGTTTGCGGCTGGCCACAGCCGGTTCCACCAGTGCAACCAGTTGTGCCATGGCCTTGTCAGGCACGCAGGATAATAAAGGGATGTGCAGGCATTCAGCCCTATGCCGTGATTCGACATATTGCTTCAACAGGCTGGCCTTGAAGGATGCTGGAGAACTGTTAAAACCGTGGATATATAGCAGCATGATTACATCATTTAAAAATCCCCTTTAGGTTTTTAGTATAAGTGATTATTTTTATTTCGCTTCACACGCTGTAACCAGCACCACAGCATGCACCGCTATGCCTTCCTCACGCCCTGTAAAACCCAGGCGCTCGGTGGTGGTCGCCTTGACGTTAATGCGCGACACATCCACGGCCAGATCCGCCGCCAGATTGTGGCGCATGGCGGTAATATGCAGCGCCATTTTCGGCGCCTGGGCGATGATGGTGGTATCGAGATTGGATACCCTGTAGCCATGCTGGTTAACCAGTGTCACGACATGGCGCAGTAATTCACGGCTGTTGATGCCTTTGTAGCGCGCATCCGTATCCGGAAAATGCTGACCGATGTCACCCAGCGCCAGCGCACCCAGCAAGGCATCACAGACGGCATGCAGCAACACATCACCATCGGAATGCGCGAGAAAGGCTTTAGTGTGTGGAATCTTCACGCCACCCAGCACAATATGATCACCTGGCTTGAAAGCATGCACGTCGTAACCATGGCCGATGCGTAAATCTGTCATCACTTGCTCGCTGCTTGTTGTTGCATATAAAGGCTGGCCAGAGTGAGATCAAATGGCCGGGTGATTTTGATATTGTCTTCGTGGCAGGCTACCAGCAGAGGTTGATAACCGGCCAGCTCCATCGCCGATGCGTCATCCGTCACATGAAGTTTTTTCTCAATAGATTCTGATAAAGAATTGATTAACAACGAGATCCTGAACATTTGTGGCGTCATGGCATGCCACAGGCCATTGCGATCAACCGTCGCCTCGACCCGCCTATCAGCGGCTTGGCGTTTCATGGTGTCGCGTACCGGTAATGCCAGCAAACCACCGTGATTGTCCTGGCTGGCAAGCTCGATCAGCCGGTTAAGATCATCGGCACGTACACAGGGCCGTGCGGCATCATGCACCAGCACCCAGGCTTCACTCTGTCGTCCAGCCAAATGCTTGTCCAGCAAACGCAGTGCGTTCAGCACCGAGTGATAACGTTCCTGTCCACCTTCCGCAATCAGTACCGGTTTGGCATGCGAGTATTGCAACGCCGGCCAGTACACATCCTGTTTATCCAGTGCGATGACCGCACCTGCAATAGCCGGTAAATCCAGCAGCCGTTGCAGGCTGTGTTCAATCAGGGTTTTACCGAGTAATTCGAGATATTGCTTGGGCCGGTTCGCCTGCATGCGGGAACCCACGCCGGCTGCCGGAATAACGGCCCAGAAGATTTTATTGGATGATGGATTGAGGCTGTGATTCTGGCTCATCGGTGGATTGGGCTTTTTTGGGCTGCACAAACTGGTAGAAGCTTTCGTCATTGCCGATCATGCCCAGCTCGCTGCGGGCACGCTCTTCAATGGCACCATAACCTGTCTTGAGATCAGTCACTTCGGCATGCAGGGCAGCATTGCGTTCGTCCAGCCTGGCTCGCTCTTCCGCCACAGCCGCTTTTTCAGTTCGCAAATGCAGCACTTCGGGAATACCGCCATCGCCTATCCACAACCTGTATTGCAACAGCAATAACAGGCCGGCAAGCAGAACGATAATCCACCTTAACATCAGGCGAGGTATTTAAAGGCCGATTTGCCGGCGTACATCGCATCCTTGCCCAAAGCCTGCTCGATGCGCAGCAACTGGTTATATTTGGCCACGCGGTCGGAACGCGACAGGGAACCGGTTTTGATTTGTCCGGTATTGGTGGCCACCACCAGATCGGCAATGGTGCAGTCTTCCGTTTCGCCGGAGCGATGCGAAATCACCGCCGTATAACCTGCTTTCTGCGCCATATTGATACATTCCAGCGTTTCGGTGAGCGTGCCAATCTGGTTGAGCTTGATCAGGATGGAATTGGCGATACCTTTCTCAATCCCCTGCCTGAAAATTTTGGTATTGGTAACAAACAAATCATCACCCACCAGCTGCACCTTGCCGCCGAGTTTTTTGGTCTGTACAGCCCAGCCAGCCCAGTCGCTTTCATCCAGGCCATCTTCAATGCTGATAATTGGATACTTATCAACCCAGGCCGCGAGGTAATCAACAAACTGTTCCGAGGTGAAGGATTTGTTTTCCGAACCCAGCACGTATTTGCCGTCTTTGTAGAATTCGGAGCTGGCACAATCCAGGCCCAGATAAATATCCTTGCCCGGTTTGTAGCCGGCCTTGGTAATGGCTTCGAGTATGACTTCAATGGCTTCTTCATTGGAGGACAGATTCGGCGCAAAACCGCCTTCGTCACCCACCGCTGTGCTCATACCACGCTTGTGCAGCACTGACTTCAGGGTATGAAATACTTCTGCACCGTAGCGCAAGGCTTCACGGAAACTCGGTGCGCCTACCGGCAGAATCATGAATTCCTGCAAGTCGACACTGTTATCGGCATGCGAACCACCGTTGATGATATTCATCATCGGCACCGGCAAGGTGTAACGTCCCGTGCCGAGATATTGATACAGCGGTTTTTTGGCGGCATTAGCCGCAGCATGTGCATTGGCCAGCGATACAGCCAGCAGTGCGTTGGCACCGAGGCGGGATTTGGTGTCGGTGCCATCCAGTTCAATCATGGCGGCATCCAGAGATTTCTGATCGTTGGCATCTTTGCCCAGCAACAAGTTGCGGATGTCGTTGTTCACGAATCCGACAGCCTTGGTCACACCCTTGCCCAGATAACGGCTTTTATCGCCATCACGCAATTCAATGGCTTCACGGCTGCCGGTGGAGGCGCCGGATGGCACAGCGGCACGACCAAGCGTACCACCCTCAAGAATGACATCAGCCTCAACAGTGGGGTTGCCACGCGAATCGAGTATTTCACGACCGATGATATCAATGATCTTTGACATATTTTCCTCAATAATTCCTACGCTTACGTTTATCTGTTAATGTTATTTAATTAAAGTAACGCCTCATCAAAAGGCCGACTTTTTACAGCCCGGTCAATCTGTTGCAGCATGGCTAACAGACTTTCCATCCGGGGTAATGGCCAGGCATTGGGGCCGTCGCTCAGTGCGCAGGCCGGATCGGGATGGGTTTCCATGAACAAACCGGCGATACCAGCTGCCACCGCCGCGCGTGCCAGCACCGGAACATGCTCACGCTGACCTCCCGATGACGTACCTTGCCCGCCCGGCAGTTGCACCGAATGCGTGGCATCAAACACCACCGGGCAACCGGTGTCACGCATCACCGCCAGGGCGCGCATGTCGGATACCAGATTGTTGTAACCGAATGACACACCGCGTTCGCACACCATGATTTGCTGATTGCCGGTGGAGCGCGCCTTATCCACCACATTCTTCATATCCCAGGGCGCCATGAACTGGCCTTTCTTGATATTCACCGGTTTGCCGGTGGCGGCAACTTTCAGAATGAAATTGGTCTGGCGGCAGAGAAACGCCGGCGTCTGGATCACATCGACGACGGACGCCACTTCATCCATCGGCGTGTCTTCATGCACATCGGTGATGACCGGCACGCCAATCTCATCTTTCACTTTCTGCAGAATGCGCAAACCTTCTTCCATGCCCATGCCGCGAAAGCTGTTCATGGAAGAGCGATTGGCTTTGTCGAAAGAAGATTTATAAACAAAGGGAATACCCAGCTTGCCGGTGATTTCCTTGAGCTTGCCTGCCGTATCCAGCGCCATGGCCTCACTTTCGATGACACAGGGCCCGGCAAACAAAAAGAACGGCTGGTTTAATCCGACGTCAAAGCCGCAAAGCTTCATTTAATTTTTCCTTCGCGGCTGTCGCGATGCTGCATGGCGGCTTTGACAAATGCCGCAAACAAAGGATGACCATCTCGCGGCGTCGAGGTGAATTCGGGATGGAACTGGCAGGCCACAAACCAGGGATGATCTGCCAGTTCTATCATTTCCACCAAGGTGCCATCTTCGGATGTGCCGGAAATAATCAGACCCGCCTGCTCCAGTGCCGGACGAAAACGGTTATTGAATTCATAGCGGTGGCGGTGGCGTTCACGAATCACATCCGCATCATAAATCGCATGGGCACGACTTCCGGCTTTCAGTACACAGGCTTGCGCACCCAGGCGCATGGTGCCGCCGAGGTCCGAGTTTTCGTCACGCTGTACGCGCTTGCCCTGCTCCTGCCACTCGGTAATCAGGGCGATAACTGGATTGGGCGTATCTTTATCGAACTCAGTACTGTGCGCATGATCCAGCGCTGCCATGTCGCGCGCATATTCAATCACGGCCACCTGCATACCCAGGCAAATGCCGAGGTAGGGAATTTTCTGTTCCCGCGCATAACGCACCGCAGCAATCTTGCCCTCGACACCGCGTTTGCCAAAACCTCCTGGAACCAGAATGGCATCGAGGCTCGCCAGCTGGCGCAAGTCACCGGTTTCAAAGGCCTCGGAATCGATGTATTTGATTTTGACCTTGACGCGATTACTGATGCCGGCGTGACTCAGTGCCTCATTCAGCGATTTATACGACTCGGTGAGATCCACATATTTGCCCACCATGCCGATATTGACTTCGGATCCGGGATGCTCCAGCGCATCCACCACGCGATCCCACTCTGACAAATCCGCCGGCGGCACATGCAGTTTCAGTTTTTCCACCACAATGCCATCCAGGCCCTGTTCGTGCAGCCAGCGAGGAATCTTGTAGATGTGATCCATATCGATGGCCGAGATCACTGCTTTTTCTTCCACATTGGTGAACAGCGCAATCTTGCGGCGGTCTTCCGGACGTAAATAGCGTTCGGAGCGACACAATAGAATATCCGGCTGAATACCAATGGAACGCAATTCTTTTACCGAATGCTGGGTCGGCTTGGTTTTGACTTCTCCAGCCGAAGCGATGTAAGGCACCAGAGTAAGATGAATAAAAATTGCCCGCTCATGCCCCAGTTCAACACCCATCTGGCGTATGGCTTCAATAAACGGCAGGGATTCAATGTCACCCACCGTACCGCCAATTTCCACCATGGCAATGTCGGCATCGCCGGCACCGGCCATTACGCAACGCTTGATTTCATCGGTGATATGCGGAATCACCTGCACAGTCGCACCAAGGTATTCACCACGACGTTCCTTGCGAATCACCGATTCATAAATACGACCGGAAGTAAAATTGCTGAAGCGACCGGTTTTGCTGCGCACAAAACGTTCGTAATGTCCCAGATCAAGATCGGTTTCGGCGCCGTCATCGGTGACAAATACCTCGCCATGCTGAAACGGACTCATGGTGCCGGGATCAACATTGATATAGGGATCGAGCTTGAGCAATCTGACCGACAGGCCGCGAGTTTCCAGAATGGCGCCCAGCGACGCGGCAGCTATGCCTTTCCCCAATGAGGAAACCACACCGCCGGTTATAAAAATGTAGCGTGTCATAAAGTAGGAAACGAGCCCTGGGAGCAGAAGAATGGAAAACCTGAAAACGCGCGGTATGTTAACAAATAAAAACAGGCGTCTCAATGAATGCTTGTATGAATCCGATGCCGGATCGTCATCAACTATAATCCCTGTCAACCCTGCACCAACGGCCTGCTCCGGGTGATGAATTTTGTGAATGCACCTCCCTCCCAAATCAACATGACACCCGGCCATTACTATCGCATGTACTTTTCACAATCCGGCATTACCCCCGATGCGGCACAGACGGCTGCCGCAGCACAGCTGGCCGACTTGCACCAGCGGCTGGTGCAGGACATCACGCAGCTGCAAACCATCCGAGGCAAGGTAGCCGACTGGTTTCAGACCAAACGGCTGCCGGTCACCGGCATTTACATGTGGGGCGGTATTGGCCGCG
>JAUPMA010000176.1 GCA_030836935.1 Pseudomonadota bacterium
CAAAGGTAATCCCGAGACAGTTGACGTATTACTTGCCGCTTCACGCAGCGAAAACGTCGAACTGCGCACAGCCGCCACCGGCATTGCCGGACTTGTTACCCAAATTGTGGATATTGAGGCCTATGCCATCGAAAACGCGGCACGGCTGCTGGCGCCTGACGAGCTGAAAAACGCGGATGAAAACCATCCATTTGTGCTGGCCGTGATTGATATTGGTGCCACCATGACCAGCCTTAATGTCATGGAAAACGGTGATTTGATCTACACCCGCGAGCAAGCCTTTGGCGGCAAACAGCTCACCGAAGAAATCATGCGTCGTTACGGTCTGGCTTATGAAGAAGCCGGCCGCCTGAAAAAAGTGGGCGGACTGCCGGACAACTATATCCCCGAAGTGCTTGAGCCATTCAAAGAAACCATGGCACAACAGGTCAGCCGTTTCCTGCAATTTTTCTATACCGCCGGCCAGCACCAGACGGTGAGCATGATTGCCCTGGCCGGTGGTTGCGCCGCCATTCCCGGTATTGACGATCTCATCGAGTCCACGCTGGGCATCAAAACCATTATTTCCAATCCGTTTGCCAACATGGAACTGTCCAGCCGTGTCAATGCCCAAGCGCTGAGCAATGATGCACCGGCACTGATGATTGCCTGCGGCTTGGCCATGAGGAGTTTCGACTGATGGCACGTATTAACCTGCTACCCTGGCGTGAAGAGCTCCGCAAGGAACAAACCCGGCAGTTTGTCAGCCTGCTGGCCATTTCAGCGGCCCTCACGGCAGCCATTATTCTGCTGGTGCATGTCAACATTTCCAAAATGATTGATAACCAGAATTTTCGCAACAATTTACTGACCAGCGAAATCACCAAACTCGAAGACCAGCTGAAACAGATTACCGAACTCGAAGACACCAAAGCCAAACTGCTGTCGCGCATGGAAATCATCCAGTCGCTGCAACAACGCCGGCCGCAGGTTGTGCATGTATTTGATGAAATTGTCCGCACCCTGCCGGAAGGTATTTATCTCTCCAGCCTCAAGCAACAAGGTGACAACTTCGAATTTATCGGCATATCCGAATCCAACGGCCGCGTTTCCGCCTACATGCGCAATATTGAAGCATCAGAATGGCTGAAAAACCCAAAGCTCAAAGTTATCGAAGCCAAACGCAAGGATGGCCGTGGCAGTGAGTTTGTGCTGGAACTGGCACAAACCTCACCTAATGAAGAAGCCGATCTAAAGTATGCTGCCAAGGAGAACAAGTGATGAAAAAGCTTTCAGAAATCGACATCGGCGAACTGATCCAGGATTTGCAGAATATTGATATAAACGATCTGAAAAAGATCGGCTCGGCGCCCATGCCCGCGAAAGTGGCTGCCATTGTTGTTGTTTGCATAATCGTAGCCATTGCAGGTTTTTTTACATTTACCAAGCCACAACTGAATTTACTGGCCCTGGCCGAGGCCAAGGAAGTTGAACTGCGTGGTGAATTCGACAAAAAATCATCCAAGGCTTCAAATCTCGAGGCCTACAAGCAACAACTTGATGACATGCGCCGCTCATTTGGGGCATTGCTGCGTCAGTTGCCCAACAAAACCGAAATTGAAACCCTGCTGGTTGATGTTTCCCAAACGGCCATCGCCAGTGGCCTTGACATTGACTATTTCAAGCCGGAAGGTCTTTCGCCAAAAGAATTCTATGCCGAATTCCCCATCAAGATCCGCGTCACCGGCCGCTATCACCAGTTTGCACGTTTTGTCAGCGGCGTGGCGGCACTGCCACGTATTGTGACATTACAAAACATCACTATTGCCCAGCCCAAGGACAAGAAAGGTGTGCAACTGGAAATGGAAATGACTGCCGTCACTTATCAATACATGGATGAAGACGAAATCGCCGCACAACAAGCCCCCACCAGGAAGGGCAAAACTTCAGCCAAAGACAACAAGACTCCGGCCAAAAACAATAAACCGGGAGGCAAAGGAAAATGATTTCACAGCCATTCACCCGCCTCTCCATGATATTGGGCACGCTGCTGCTTGCTGCCTGCGCACAGGATGTCAGCGACCTGAACGAATTCATCGAACAGGCAAAAACCAGACATGTCGGCAGTGTTGAACCCATTCCGCAGTTCGAGGCCTACACCAATTTTATTTATTCTGCCGGTGATCTTCGTGATCCATTTGAACCTGCATTCCAAATGGAAGGCAACACTGAAACTGTAGACAAACTCACGCGCAGCCAGCGACCGCGTGAACCGCTGGAACATTTTCCGCTGGATACACTGCGCATGGTTGGCGTACTGGAAAAAGGTACCCAGATCTGGGGCTTGATAAAGGACCCGCAAAACATTGTTCATCGCGTCAAGGTTGGCAATCATGCCGGCACCAACGAAGGTGAAATCATTTCCGTTTCAGAAGACAAAATCGAACTGCTTGAAGTTGTTGCAGATGGAATGGGTAACTATGTAGAACGCAATGCCGCACTGGGCGTAGGCGAACAATAAAGTGGAGTCAGCCATGTATAACAAGACAAATATCATCACATTTCCCGGCATAAAAAAATTTATGTCGAGTCTGCTCGTGTTCACTGCCATGTATTGCAGTGGCATTCAGGCTGCCACTAACAGCATCAATGAA
>JAUPMA010000177.1 GCA_030836935.1 Pseudomonadota bacterium
CACGGCAGAAAACATGATGCGCGAATTGCTGCATGAGTCCATGGAAGATATGAATGCATCGGATCACATTATGCCGCTGGACAAATTACTGTCCTCACTCAGGCAGTCTGCGGCTACCGGCAATTTTCTGGGCAGCCTTGCGGCAGAACAGAATCATCACAATCTCCAACTGAAACCGCAGGCATTTGATGCCATGCGTTATATACAGACCCGTCGCGCGTTAATGAATGAGATCGGTCTGGTGTTTGCCAGAATTGTCAGCCGTTTTGAACAGTCTGCAACAGACGAAGAATCACAGAAGCAGCTTTCTCTCGCGCAAAACGTGCAGTTGTTCCTGTCAGAACCGCCGCAACGGGTGCCGGTATATGCAACGGAACCCGATGCTGATCTGTTGCAGGAGCGGGTGATATTCCGTCACCTCTTTCAGTCAGTCGAGCAATGGGTTTTGCTGGTTGAATCGGCTGATAATCAGGAAAAAATCCTGTATGGGTCAGCCAGTCTGCTGGCATTGATTGCCTGGGCCTGGCTGAATCATGTAGTGGATCAGTCAACCCAGGTGGCTGTGGATTGTTCATTGCGTGCTGTCAGGCAGATTGATGCGCGACATATGCTGGAAATTCTGGTGGCGCACATGGATCGCGAAAAGATAATGGAAACTTCGAGAGAGGTCTTTGAAAAGCCAAGAGAACCGCAAAGCGCCATGATTTTTATTCATCTGAATATGGATGAAACGGTGCGCGAACAAATCGAGGCACTTGAAGCCGGCCTGCCAAAAGAAAATGATGGCAACGAACAATCAGACCCTGCGGTGCAGTTTGAAAGTCTGATTGGTTATTGCGAGCAACTGGTGGTGAGTAACTGGGGCGATGTGCAGGTGCAGAGATTTTTTGGCGAGAAAGGTGTATTGCAGTGTTTGTGTGACTGGATGATGTGCGGGCTGTCATTGCCAAAACCGCAGGCCCTGTCATTGCAGGCTTTTGGTTGTGCAGCAGGAGGCGATGCCTGGATGGCGCAACGCGCAAACCAGATTTATGAAGAAATGGCAGAGTTCTTTTTCAGAAAAAAATCAGGATTGAAGCGGTTTATTATCAAACTTGGCCAGCATTATTATTGTGTACAAGCGGAAAATAATTTGTTGCATGTTAATGTGCTGGACAACGAGGCGGCCTTGTTGCAGTTACTCGAATCGCCAAACAATGAATATATAGAAACCTGCATTGAACGCATATCCATGCCAGGTATGCCGTTGCGCGAAATATATCAGCGTAACAGGCCGGGTATGGTGCAGTTGTATTACCGCGTTTCCAACCGTACCGGCGATACCTGGGTACTGGATGAAAAAGGATCATTGTGTCATTTCAGGCAGGACTGGTATGAGCGCGACAGTTATCTGACGCGGTGGATGTACTTGCTGCGCAATGTCCGAAAACGCATGAAAAATATCAGTTACCAGAATCGCGAACTGCCGGCAGTTGAGCTGACGCAGATCAGCAACAACCGTCTGGGTGCAATTGAATTCAATAAAATAGGCGCTGAGTCAGTCAACACCCAGCACAATTTTATTGACGTGCAATTGCAGATTGAGGGTTCAAAAAATGGTGACAGGATGAGTCTGGTTTGTGACGGGCGTAATTATGACTTCAAAACCTACGCGGAATCTGCTCTGGCAGAAGCCCTGCAATATATGAGCGCACGCATGACGGGCGAAGGCAGAAAACCGGTTTATGTCACCGATGTTGACGTGCCGCTCAGGTTATTCAATGTGGAACAGCGCGATGATATCCAGACACTGCATTTCATGAAATATGTCCGGAATTTCGAAAGCAGGGTAAATCAGCTATTGGGCTTCGAGAAGAAATGATTTTCCGGTACATCAGAACTCATTTCTTAGTGCAGTTCCAGTTTGTTCAGTTCCTTGATAATCAGTGTCACCAGTTTTTCACCCGTAGCACCAATCTTTGAACATAATTTGTCGATATTGCGTTCGCCATCCACCATGGGTTTTATCAGCGTACTGAAACGCGCCATGTCGCCCTTGGTGCGCGACATTTGTTCGGCCATGGCACCAAGCATGGCAAGTACCTGGGCATCACCGCGTCCGGCAGCGTGAATCATTTGTGCCAGCATGGGCGCAGCGAGTGTTGGATCCTGTTGCTGTTGCGGATTGGGCAGGGTGGAAGGATTCTGGATGCCGCGCAATATGGCATCCACAATAATGCCGTCTTCCTCATCCAGGCCGTTCAGCAAACTCGCATCGCGGCTGCCATTCATGATTTTGCGTATCGCAGCGACCAGATTTTTCCAGCCATTTTCTTCGGAAACTTTCAAGGCTTCCTGTAATTGCGGTAGCAATGATTTGTCGTGCAATGATTGCACCACGGCAACAATAAGCTGGGCGTGAACCTGAATGATTTGCTGGTTCTTTTCCGGGATGTTTTTCATGTTGTCTCCTGTGGTGCATACGTTCTTGCTAGAATCTAAAGACAGCTTGACGCGGAGACACAGAGGTGCAGAGTTTTTTAATCAAAATCTCTGTGTCTCCGTGCCTCTGTGTCAGAATCTTTACAGCGCCGAAATTTTCGTAAATTGCTCTTTCAACTGTGCCAGCGCCGTTTTCATTTCGCCAACACGCACACGTTCTTTTTCCACCACATCCGCCGGTGCCTTGTCGGCAAAATTGGGCGTCGCCAGTTTGGCTTCGCTTTTTTGCAGATTGGTTTCAAGTTTGCCGATTTCTTTTGTCAGACGTGCCAGCTCGGCATCCTTGTCAATCAAACCGGCCAACGGAATCAGGATTTTCATTTCACCGACGAGGGCGGTGGCCGATTCCGGTGCTGTGTCGCTGGCGCCGAGCCAGCGCGGGGTTTCAATTTTGGCGAGGAAATAAATGAAGGCAGCATTGGCGTTGAAACGTTGCTGCTCGTCGGCCGTGGCATTTTGCAGAATCACCGGCTAGGGTTTGCCCGGCGGGATATCCATTTCGGAACGAATGCGGCGCACACCCATGATGAAGGTTTTGACCCATTCCAGTTCGGCTTCGGCTTGTGCATCGCGCAAGTTGTCATTCGATTGCGGATAGGCTTGCAGCATGATGGTTGCACCCTGCACGCCAGCCAGCGGCGCCACGCGCTGCCACAATTCCTCGGTAATAAACGGCATGATCGGATGCGCTAAACGCAAAATACTTTCGAGTACACGCACCAGTGTCTGGCGGGTGCCGCGCTTGGCGGCGTCACTGCTGTCTTTCAGCAACACCGGTTTGGAGAGTTCCAGATACCAGTCGCAATATTCTTCCCAGACAAACGCATACAAGTCATGTGCGGCCAGATCGAAACGGTAATGTTCGATATGGTTGTTGATACTGGCGCTGACACTTTGCAGGCGAGAGATGATCCAGCGGTCGGCCAGTGACAATTCAATGTCGCCACCTTTCAAACCGGTATCCTGCTCTTCTGTATTCATTAATACATAGCGCGTCGCGTTCCACAATTTGTTGCAGAAGTTGCGATAGCCTTCGATGCGATTCAAATCAAAACGAATATCGCGGCCGGTAGAGGCCAGCGCAGCAAAAGTGAAACGCAGGGCATCAGTGCCGAATGCCGGGATGCCATCGGCAAATTGTTTGCGCGTGGCTTTTTCGATTTTTTGCGCCATTTGTGGCTGCATCAAACCGCCGGTGCGTTTCGCCACCAGTTCTTCCAGTGTAATGCCGTCGATCAAATCAATCGGGTCGAGTACATTGCCCTTGGATTTTGACATTTTCTGGCCTTCGGCATCGCGCACCAGGCCGTGGATGTACACTTCCTTGAATGGCACTTCGCCGTCCATGAATTTCATGCCCATCATGATCATGCGCGCCACCCAGAAGAAAATAATATCGAAGCCGGTGACGAGTACGCTGGTGGGATAAAATTGTTTTAAACGCGCGGTGTTGTCAGGCCAGCCGAGGGTGGAGAAAGGCCAGAGTGCGGAGGAGAACCAGGTGTCGAGTACATCGTCATCCTGTTTCAGGGTTACATCTGCATTCAATTTATATTTCTTGCGCGCCGCATCGGCGGTTTCGGCAACATAAAAATTACCGGCTTCGTCATACCACGCCGGTATGCGATGGCCCCACCAGATCTGGCGCGAGATGCACCAGTCCTGAATGTTGCGCATCCAGTCGTAATAGGTGTTTTTCCAGTTGTCGGGTACAAACTTGATGCGGCCATCTTCCACGGCTTCAATCGCCGGTTTGGCCAGCGGTGCGACTTTTACAAACCATTGATCGGTGAGATACGGCTCAATCACCGCGCCGGTGCGATCACCGCGTGGCACCATGAGTTTGTGATCGGCGATTTTTTCCAGCAGATTCAGTTCGGTTAAATCATGCAGCACCACATCGCGCGCTTCGTAGCGATCAAGGTTGCGATATTTTTGCGGTGCGTTGTCGTTGATGCGCGCATCTTTTGTAAAAATATTGATCATTGGCAGTTTGTGGCGCTGGCCGATGGCATAGTCATTGAAATCATGCGCCGGTGTGATTTTTACGCAACCGGAACCGAAAGCAGGATCCACATAATCATCACCAATAATCGGGATTTCACGATCTGTTAAGGGCAAACGAATTTTTTTGCCAATGAGATGTTTGTAACGCTCATCATCAGGATGTACCGCCACCGCAGTATCACCGAGCATGGTTTCAGGACGTGTTGTCGCCACCACCAGCTGACTCGAACCATCAGCCAGCGGATAACGCATATGCCACATGTGGCCGTTTTCTTCGGCCGATACCACTTCGAGATCGGACACGGCAGTGTGCAGCACCGGGTCCCAGTTCACTAATCTTTGGCCACGATAAATCAGGCCTTCGTCGTACAGGCGAATGAATACTTCGCTCACGGCTTTGGACAAGCCTTCATCCATGGTGAATCGTTCGTGCGCCCAGTCCAGCGAGCCACCCATGCGCCGCAACTGGCGGGTGATGCTGCCGCCGGATTGTTCCTTCCAGGTCCACACCCGCTTGATGAATTCATCACGGCCCA
>JAUPMA010000178.1 GCA_030836935.1 Pseudomonadota bacterium
ATACACAGTCGCTGCTGCTGACCGCCTGACAAAGACAACCCATTCTGCTGCAATTTATCCTTCACCTCACCCCAAAGAGCCGCTTTTTTCAACGCCCATTCGACGCGATCATCCATGGCGCTTTTTGACATGCGCTCGTACAAACGCACCCCAAACGCAATATTTTCATAAATCGTCATGGGGAACGGGGTCGGCTTCTGGAACACCATGCCGATCTTGGCACGCACCAGGTTTACATCCTGGCCCTTATCGAGCAGGTTTTTTCCGTGAAACAGTATCTGGCCTTCGGCACGCTGCCCCGGGTACAAGTCATACATACGATTGAATGTACGGAGCAGCGTCGATTTGCCGCAACCTGACGGGCCAATGAAAGCCGTCACTTTTTTATCGGTGACATCAAGATTAACGTTTGTCAGGCCTTTGAAATCACCGTAGAAAAAATCCAGATTACGGATTTGTAAAGCAGCATTTTCGCCGGTTGGCATGGCTTGATTGGACATCTATGAAGCTCCGGAGAAATTAACGTTTGTCTTTGTTGCGGAAAACCACGCGTACGCCGATGTTGACCGCCAAAACCAGCATGGCGATCAAAAGTGCCCCGCCCCAGGCCAGGTTCACCCAGTTGTCATACGGGCTCAACGCAAACTGGTAAATCACCACGGGCAAGTTGCCCATGGGTTCCGACATGTTGGTGCTGAAGAACTGATTGTTCAATGCAGTAAACAGCAAGGGAGCTGTCTCACCGGTGATACGTGCCATGGCGAGCAACACGCCTGTCACCACGCCGGATTTCACCGCGCGCAGCGTAACCCTGAGCGACACCTGCCAGCGCGGTGCACCAACAGCAAAGGCTGCCTCCCGAAGGCTGGTCGGTACCAATTTCAACATGTTTTCAGTTGTACGCACCACCACCGGGATGGCGATCAGCGCCAGTGCCAGTGACCCCGCCCAACCAGAGAACCCTCCAGTCGTTACAACAAACAGTGCATACACAAACAAGCCAATCACGATCGACGGTGCCGACAGCATGATGTCGGTCATGAAGCGGGTAAAGGAAGCAAATTTGGAGACACGACCGAATTCGGCCAGATAGATGCCTGCCAGAATACCGACCGGCGTCGCAACCAGCATGGAAAACAGCAAGATGAGTCCGCTACCGACAATGGCATTGCGTAACCCGCCTCCTTCCGAACCAGGGGCTGGCGTGTCCTGGGTAAACAACTCCCAACTCAGCGCTGCAAACCCCTTGGAAAACAGGGTCCACAAAATCCACATCAAGGCGATGAGTCCCAGACTCATCGCCAACATGGACAGGGTAATGCCTATACGGTTTGCCCAGATGCGGCGTTTATAGAGGTTCATCAATACGCCTTACAAACCTTCGGAGCCCATGCTACGGCTGATGAGCCAGCGTGAAATCGCCAGCACGATAAAGGTGATCACGAATAACACCAAACCCAATTCAAATAAAGAAGCAATGTGCAGACCAGGATCCGCTTCACCAAACTCGTTAGCCAGGGTTGAGGCAATCGAAGTGCCCGGTGCAAACAAGCTGCCATTGATTCGATTGGCATTGCCAATAACAAAGGTAACAGCCATGGTTTCACCCAACGCGCGACCCAGCCCGAGCATGATGCCGCCGATGACCCCAACCCGTGTGTAAGGCAGCACAATGTTGCGCATGACTTCCCAGGTGGTACAGCCCACGCCATAAGCAGACTCCTTCAGTACGTGCGGCACCGTTTCGAATACATCGCGCATGACAGATGCAATAAACGGGATGACCATCATTGCCAGCACGATACTGGCGGTAAGTATCCCCACCCCGATGGGCGGGCCGGAGAACCAGCCACCAATCACTGGCACATCACCCAGCAAGGCCTGCAAGGGTGGCTGGATGTATTCGGCAAATAAAGGCGCAAAAATGAACAGGCCCCAGATACCGTACACAATGGATGGGATGCCCGCGAGCAACTCAATCGCCGTACCCAAAGGGCGGCGCAGCCAAACGGGACAGGTTTCAGTCAAAAATATTGAAATGCCAAAACTGATCGGCACCGCAATCAACAACGCCAGCACAGACGTCACCACCGTGCCATAAATGGCGGCCAGCGCCCCATATTCGTCGTCCGGCACACTCCAGATATTGGTCCAGAGAAAAGAGGGGCCGAACCCCTTGAGGCTGGGCCAGGCTTCGATAGTGAGTGCAACGAGTATACCCAGCAACGCTACCAGAACGACCAGCGCAAAAAGTTGGGTAACGTAGTGAAAAAGCTTGTCTTGAAGCCAGAATTTACGGACCTGCAGGGCATGCAGATCGACTCCGGCGAATGTGCTGGGTTCGCTCAAAATTGTGTGCCTATCGGTTTGGTTTTTACCTACGAAAGCAGCCGGCAATAATGGCAGCTGCTTTCGTAGATTAGCCGGAGGCAACACGCAGCCTCCGGCTAACAAACAAAGCTAGTTTAGTTTAAGCAACTTACTTGATGTTTTTCATTTCCGCTTCAACCATCTTCACGACATTGGCCGGCAGCGCAACAAATCCTAATTCTTCAGCCATTTTCTGGCCATTGTTCAGAGACCACGTGAAGAAATTCACCACATCCTTTTGCTTGGCCGCATCCGTACCTTTTTCATACGCCAACGCGTAGGTGGCCGTGGTAATAGGCCAGGCGTTCTTGTGCATTTGGTCCAGCAGATCAGGTGCCATACCACGCACCTTGAAGTTGGCGCCAGCAGCGGCATCCGCTACGGCATCCTGACTCGGCACAATATAATTACCGGCACGGTTCTTCAACGCAACAAAGGTCATGTTGTTTTTCATCGCATCAGCGATATCCACATAACCGATTGCACCCTTTATTTTCTGCACGTTGGCTGCCACGCCCGGGTTACCTTTCCCGCCTACCGAATTGCTCGGCCAGTTCACTGTTTTGCCCGCACCCACTTCACGCATGAAAGCAATTGAC
>JAUPMA010000179.1 GCA_030836935.1 Pseudomonadota bacterium
GGAAGCAGACAAAACATTGCTGAAGGCAGTCAAATAATCAGGCGGAAGTTTTTCGGGATGGCCTTTCTTGTAAGCCTCAATCATGTGCAGCAATACATTGACACCCAGTTGTTGCGCTGCATTCCAGCGATTGAATTCGTCGCCATCATGCGCCATCAAAAAAGCAAGATCATCATCCGCCAAAGATAATTTCAGTTTTACGGGCGCAGAAAAATCGCGCAATACCGACGGCACTACTGGCGCCGGAATATTTCCTATTTCAAATTGCTGTTCGGATTTTGTCAGCTCCAGCAACCGTGCCGCATGCGGGATTTCCCTGCCATCCCGTGCAATCAGGCCAACCATCACCGGAATGTGAAATGGCTGATTGCCTTCTTTGGCAACAGACTGTCTGATATTGAATTTATAACATTGCCGGTTTGCATCGTATACGCCGCTCACACTGAGCTCCGGCGTTCCCGCCTGGTGGTACCAGCGGCGGAACTGCCTGAGATCACGACCGCTGGCATGCTCCATGGCCGCAACAAAATCCTCTGTAGTTACCGCCTGGCCATCGTACGTTTCAAAATAATAATTCATGCCATTGCGGAATGTCGCTTCGCCAAGCAGTGTATGCAGCATGCGAATAATTTCCGCACCCTTGTTATAAACCGTTACCGTGTAAAAATTATTGATTTCGACATAGGAATCCGGCTGGATCGGATGCGACATGGGGCCGGCATCCTCGGTGAACTGGCGAGTGCGCAGCACATTGACATCATCAATGCGCTTGACCGCCGCCGAATTCATATCAGCCGTAAACTGCTGGTCGCGAAATACGGTCAGGCCTTCTTTCAGTGTCAGCTGAAACCAGTCACGACAGGTAATACGATTTCCGCTCCAGTTATGAAAATACTCGTGGCCGATGACGCCTTCAATATTGATGAAATCCATGTCTGTTGCTGTTTCCGGTTTTGCCAGCACAAATTTTGAATTGAAAATATTGAGGCCCTTGTTTTCCATGGCGCCCATATTGAAATCATCAACCGCCACGATCATGTAGATATCCAGATCGTATTCGCGTCCATATTTTTGTTCGTCCCAGGCCATGGCCTTTTGCAGCGAACGCATGGCGTGTTCGCATTTGTCGGCATTGTGGGCTTCGACATAAATTTTCAATGCCACATGACGACCCGATGCCGTGACGAACCGGTCCTCCACACATTGCAGGTTTCCTGCTACCAGCGCAAACAAATAACAGGGTTTCCTGAACGGATCTTCCCAGACGGCATAGTGACGACCGCCGTCCATCTCGCCGGAATCAACCAGATTGCCGTTGGACAGCAGTACCGGACATGTTTTCCTGTCGGCCACAATCGTGGTGCTGAAACGTGCCATGACATCCGGACGATCGAGATAATAGGTGATCTTGCGAAAACCTTCGGCTTCGCACTGGGTACAGAAATTGCCGCTGGATTTGTAAAGGCCATCAAGTGAAGTATTGCTGGCAGGATGAATGAATGTTTCGATTTGCAGGGTAAATTGCTCTGGTACATCCGGTATCAACAACTTGCCATCGCCAACACTGAACTGGCCGTTGGCCAATGCATGCCCATTGAGCAATATGGCTCCCAGATGCAAATCCTCACCGCACAATTCAAGTTTGTGCGAAGCCTCTACCGCCGTATTTCTGCGGAATTCCATTTCGGCGACAACCCGGGGTTCGTCATCGATTTCAAAACGCAGATTGACGGTATCAATCCAGTAGTCCGGCTGAGTGTAATCTTCAAGATAGATGGTGCTGGGCGCGTCATGCGTTGACATGCAAACTCCGCAAATTGTTAATCAATGTTCAGTATAGAAAATTATTGCCGTCATTGTAGGGTGTTCGCCCTGCAACAAATTCAGATCATCGCGGCAGCCAGCAGTTGCCGTGTATAGGAATGCCCTGGTTGTTCAAACACCTGCCGCGTCTCGCCCTGCTCCACCATGCAACCATTCTGCATCACCAGAACCTGATGGGAAATGGAACGGATTACACGCAAATCATGACTGATGAACAGGTAACTGATTCGATGGGATTTTTGCAGCCTGACCAGCAGTTCCAGCACCTGTTTCTGAATGGAAACATCGAGGGCGCTGGTTGGCTCATCCAGCAGCAACAATTTGGGCTCCAGCACCACCACGCGCGCAATGGCAATGCGCTGGCGCTGGCCGCCGGAAAATTCATGCGGATAACGCCACAATACAGTCTCATCCAGCCCGACTTCGTTCAGGATATTAACGATACGTTCGCGTCGCTGTGCCACGGAAAGTTGCGGGTAATGCAGTTTCAATCCTTCGCCAATAATCTGTTCCACTGTCATGCGTGGCGACAGCGAGGCAAACGGATCCTGAAACACCACCTGGAATTCCTTGCGCAATGGACGCACCGCCGCTTCTGACAACTCATGCAGAAGACTGCCATCAAATACAATCTGGCCACTGGCCCGCTGCAATTTGAGCAGAGCCATGCCCAGCGTAGTTTTACCAGAACCGGACTCGCCTACTATGCCGAGAGTTTCTCCCTGATGCAGATGCAGGCTGATTTGATCAACAGCCTTGATATCGCCAACATGACGCCTGAAAAAACCGCGCGTAACCGGAAAATGCACGGCTATATTCCTTGCCTGGAGAAGACTATCCTGCCTGACCGGAACATCATCAACAATGCGCGCCGGCTGTGCAGCCAGCAGATGCCGGCTGTATTCGTGTTGTGGCGCGGCGAATAATCCGGCTGTTGTATTCTGTTCAACAATTTCA
>JAUPMA010000180.1 GCA_030836935.1 Pseudomonadota bacterium
ACCAAGATGATGGCGTAATGCCAGTAACAATAATGCATCGGTATCACATAACCAGCCAGGACGCGCATAACCAGTGGACAGCTGCGTCAGATGGGGCCTGATGCTTTTGCCAAGCGTGCCGTTTTTTTTGAATTTTGAATAATGCAGTTCAAGAAATAATTTTGAATAAGAATCTGTATTCAGCACAAAATGCAGCTCACCATATTCAGAATGATTGCGTTTGTTAATGCGCTGGCTGGATTCAGCTGTGCGTTGCCAGGCAGATAACCATTTCCTGAGCGCACTTTCGCCGGTGTCATTCTTGTCCTCGTGTTTTGTCTCGATGGAATTGAGTGCCAGCAAACTGGCAACAACGTGTTTGCAGTCATAACCAAGCGGGCAACTGCATTCGGACTTGAATCCCCAGATGCCGGAAATTCCCTGTTTCAGGTTAATGTCAACCTCGTAGGGTTCCGGTTCGCTGCCGAGAACGCTGGCGCTGAGTTCATATTCACGGTTGCTTAATGCCATCACGTTTAGCGAAACAACATTACCGCGTTTCCAGTAGTCCAGACCACGGGAGAAATAAGTGGGGCCAAAATAGCGTTTGATATGATCAGCGTCGATGTTCGGGTAATCAGTGTTCATTTTATTAAATTAAAATTACGGCAGGGTCATGAATGGTTTACTTGAATCACTACAATCACTTCATTATTCTTTTTTTTTGTTTCCAGTACCTTATGGCCATTGATGCGGCACCAGGCAGGAATATCGTTAAGCGCACCGGGGTCGGTGCAGATCACTTCCAGCACATCACCCGGCTTTAATTCATTTACTTTATTTTGCGTGCGAATCACCGGCATCGGGCAAAGCAAGCGGCGTGCGTCAAGTTGATGATGGCTCATACATGCCATTCCTCTTTCAGTTCCGAGGGTGGCAGCGGTGCAACTTCAAGGATTTTTTCCTCGCCGTTATCGCGGCGGGTTTCGACAATAACTTTTTCGGCGGATTTGCCTTGTGAAAAACGCGCGGTAATTCTGGCAGCCAGTAACAGATCATCGTCATTGGCCACGCCATCGAGCAATACCAGCGGCCCGGGATGACTGGTGGTTTTGAGCGAGGTGTAAATTTTTGCATAGCCCTGCAGAAAATTATTCTCGCCTTCTTCGCGGCCAACAATGAGTTTGAAATGCGGGCGCGGTCGAATATGGCGGCCAACTTTCAATAACATGATGTCGTCCATTTCATAATCGCGCTTGCCGCGTGCCTGCCATAAATCCACCAGTTTTTTTGAATAATTTTCGTCGGTTAAAAAACAGCAGCCGCCGGCGGGGCTGGCGTAATCAACAAACCCGTAATGCGCAGCCAATGCCATTTGCGGTTTGCGGTTGCGGCCTGAAAAATCGTGCATGGCTTCGCGTTTGATCCAGCCTTCGCGTTCGGCCAGCGTTGCCGGTAAATTTTTTGCGCACAGCGGGCGCAACAAACGATCCGCCGCGCCGGATTCGCGTGCCACTACCGGCATGGTGTCCTTGCGTTGCGACATTGGCCGCTGGCCAACCACTTCGCCGGTAATGATGAAATCAAAACCGTTTTTTTCAATCCATTCCTGCGCCTTGTGCACCATGAAAATCTTGCAATCCAGACACGGATTCATGTTGGCGCCGTAGCCGTGTTTCGGGTTCAGCAATATATTCTTGTATTCATCCACAATGTCGATGATGTGCAGCTTGATGCCCAGCGTTTCGGCCACCCACAGTGCATTGTTGCGCTTGGGCCTGTCTTCATGGCGTTTGCGGATGGCATGGGTGTGGCCTTCGACGCAAAAGCCGGTGAAGAAGTTGATGCCTTCGACATGCACACCCTGATCCATCACCACGCGGGTGGCGAGCAGGGAATCGAGTCCGCCAGAAATAAGGGAAACGGCTTTGGCCATAATGATTGCGGGGGGAGTTACGGGGCGGTTAGTTTACCTGAATGCAACCGGTGGCAAGTAGCCGGTTTCAGGTAGCAAGCCCAAGCTTTTCCCTGAAACTTTAACCTTTAAACTGGCCACTTCATTTATACTTGCGGCCACATTTTTCCAATCAGTTAATTCGCGAAGCGACACCAACTTGCCCTCTCCCCCGCAAGCGGGAGAGGGAGGATCACCGGCTGTGCCGGTGATGGGTGAGGGGCAATTAAAAACATGAACTACGATGTTTCCACATTTCAGGGCCTGATTCTGGCCTTGCAGGATTACTGGGCGAAACAGGGTTGTGCCATTTTGCAGCCACTGGATATGGAAGTCGGTGCCGGCACCTTCCACCCCGCCACCTTTTTGCGCGCCGTCGGGCCCGAGCCATGGAATGCCGCTTATGTGCAGCCGTCGCGCCGACCCACCGATGGCCGTTATGGCGAAAACCCCAATCGCTTGCAGCATTACTACCAGTTTCAGGTAATGATGAAACCCTCGCCGCTGGATATCCAGGAGCTGTATCTGGGTTCGCTGAAAATGCTTGGCTTTGATCCGCTGGTGCATGACATCCGTTTTGTTGAAGACAACTGGGAATCGCCGACACTCGGTGCCTGGGGTCTGGGCTGGGAAATCTGGCTCAACGGCATGGAAGTCACTCAGTTCACCTATTTTCAGCAAGTAGGCGGTCTGGAATGCGCGCCGGTCACTGGTGAAATTACCTACGGCCTGGAACGTCTCGCCATGTATTTGCAAAACGTGCAAAGCGTGTTTGATCTGGTGTGGACGCGCGGTCCGCATGGCGTGGTGACTTATGGTGATGTCTATCATCAAAACGAAGTGGAACAATCGCATTACAACTTTGAACAGTCTGATGCCGCATCGCTGTTTAACTGGTTTGATAACTGCGAGCGCGAAAGCAAAAAATTAATCGAAGCCGGTTTGCCCTTGCCGGCGTATGAACAGGTATTGAAAGCCTCGCACACTTTCAATTTGCTGGATGCACGCCGTGCGATTTCGGTGACTGAACGCCAGGGTTACATATTGCGTGTAAGAACACTCGCACGCGCGGTGGCACAAGCTTATTTCAATGCGCGCGAAGCACTGGGCTTTCCGATTTGCAAGGCAGGTGCAGCATGAGTACGCGTGACCTGCTGATTGAAATCGGTACCGAAGAATTACCACCCAAAGCATTAAAACTGCTCTGTGATGTATTTGTTAATGGCGTGGTGGCCGGGCTGAAAGTGGCCGGCGTATTGGCCAATTCAAATGGTGAAAATGTAGT
>JAUPMA010000181.1 GCA_030836935.1 Pseudomonadota bacterium
ACCATCAGCTGAAACCGGATCGGTTAGTTCACCTAAAGGGCCGCAGGTGATTGGCAGCATCTAGCTGCCTGTTGAAAAACGCAAAATAAAAAGCTTACTATTCCATATGGATGTTTTTCAAAAAGGTGCTGGTTATTTTTTGATAAAACGCAGTACCGATTTCTTGGTCGGCCCGTCGTTATCAAATCCACCATGCGTGGTACTGGTGCTGGTTTTGCCAGGTGATACATGCACGGTGACATTTTTTAATTTCGCCAGCGCCGGATCAAAATATTTCTGCATGCCCAGTATCGGCGTGCGCTTGCCGCCTTCAAACGATTCCGCCACCAGATGCAACAGTGAACGTTTGTACGGGCTACAGGTTGGATCATCTTCTTCGGCTTTTTCGGTGAGATGAAATTGCTGATAACGCTTGATGGTGCCATCTTTCAATCTCGGCACCACCAGTTGGTTGAAAGTATCGTGCCGCACCGCCGGTGCCAGAAAACTCACCGATTCAAATTTAATTTTATCGGCGAGCGCAGCAATAATATGCGAATGCACAATGCTGCCCGCCGAATGCCCTACCAGATGAAACCGCACCGGTAATTTGCCGGCC
Organism: Pseudomonadota bacterium; assembly: GCA_030836935.1. Classification (GTDB taxonomy): domain Bacteria; phylum Pseudomonadota; class Gammaproteobacteria; order SZUA-229; family SZUA-229; genus JACPVK01. Next base: position 599 of record JAUPMA010000181.1, read on the forward strand.
GATGAATTGGCAAACGCCGAATACAGCAAAGCCGCACCGGATTTTTTATTGTTGCTGATGGTGAATGCATTCTGTTTCATTTCACCCCAGATTTGGGTGCCGGGTTTTGCCGCCAACCGCTCCAGACGCTCATTCCACCAGCGCTCGGCGCGCGCCCAGAAACCTTCACCCGCACCTGCCGGACGTGGCACGCCTTTAATGGCATCGGTAATGCGATTCACCACGGTGGATAACAAATCGGTTTCCCACATCAAATACACCGGAAAAATCTGGTGGTCATACAACATGGGAATCCATTCTGCTGCATTCTTTGCGGCATCCTGTTCGCCCACCAGACCACCGTGCGCATAAATGCACACATCCACCGGTTTGTTGCCCAGATTCCAGCGTGTGCGCGCCTCATTAAGATGCACATCCACCAGCGACTGAATGTCACCTTCACTGGTGCGAAACAATCCGCTGTTGGAAAGCTGGCCGTTGTTGCCCATATCAATCACAAACGGTGAAATTTCACGATTGCGCAACACCGTGCTCGCCGCCAGTAAAACCTTGCCGCGCGCGTCCGTGCGCAACGTGTTACTGCCGGCAATCATTTTATGCTCCTGCGTCACCACACCCAGTTGCGCCACCCAGCAATCCATGGCGTTATCCAGCCAGTCCTGATAAGTAAGAATGGCGTAACCCGCCGAACCCCAGCCGATGCCCCAGGAATTCTGAATCAGAAATCCGTATTCGTTATAACCAACCATGGCAATGGCATGACCACCGTCACCACCGGCGTGCGGCGGAATCACAAATAATTTGTCGGCAAATGATTTCGGTTTTTTGTGTTTGAGATTATTGCCCTTGTCCCAACCGGCATGCGTATCGGTACTGGCGTACACAATACCCACTTCGTTGAGCGCCGCGTGAATATCGGTAATCTGTTTTGGATCAATGCGGTAATACGCACCCAGCGGACGATTCACTGCATCCAGCCACCAGTCATGCTGTGGATTTTTGGGTGCGGGTGGCATGTTGATGCCGGTTTTCCACAAGCCATCGGCGCAGGCACCGTGTTTGTGCCAGCCCTTGAGCGCACCGCGCAAACTCGAACCTTCATCACGCGAACCGGGAAATTCATCATACCGCCGCGCCATGGAATACAGCATGTAAGGCGAAATATCCGGCTTCGCTTCACGCTCCGCCTTGCGCAACAAAAATTCCACCACCAGCGATAACGAAAACCCGGTGCAGGCACTGGTGTCGTGCTGGTTTTTAATATCGAGTAAAAAATCGGGAAACAATTCCGGCTGTGGCGCTACGGCAATATTGGGGCGAAAGGGAAGATCGCGAAAATCCGGTGTGTCGGGGCGAACATTGCGTTTATGAACATGTGCGGCGGTTTTAACTAATTTAGAGATTCTGGTTGTCATATAAAACTCCATGTAGTGCGATTGTAGGGATTGTGTATCTACTGCGAATGACGATGGCTATTCTAAAGCAAACATCCAATGCAAAGCCGCAAGGAACGCAAAGTTAAATATGTACGGGATCATTTGTAATTCAGGGCGGGCGCAACCTCGGTTTGTCCGTTCCCTCTGTTTATACTAACATGCCGGTTGTTAGCTACACCGCACAATCGGAGTCATCAAAGTACTTTCGTTCCGTTAGAGCACATGATGATCGAAGTATCGGAAATTTTTTCATGCTGTAGGAATAAATTAGAAATGCAATCCTTTGGGGGTAACTTGAAGATGAATAATTCTGCTGCAAAAACTGTCAGTATCTAATCGCGCCTGTTATTTATCATGGTCGCAGCTCTGGTCGGCATGATATTGATCGCGGTGTTTGCCTTGCAGTCGGAAAGAGCAACTCTGTTGGAAGACCGTAAGGTTAAGACTCGTCACCTGGTAGAGAGTGCGCACAGTTTGCTGGGCCATTTCTACGACTTGCAGCAGAAAGGCGTACTCTCCGAAGAGGCAGCAAAGGATGCGGCGGTGCAGGCAATCAAGGCCTTGCGTTACGAGAAAAACGAATATTTCTGGGTAAATGATTTCACCACGCCTGTACCGAAAATGCTGATGCATCCGACGGTGCCCGCACTCGATGGCACGGTGCTCGATGCCGCAAAATTCAATTGCGCTACAAGTTTGCAGGCCGGGCTTGACGGTACGATTGAGACTACAGATGGCAAGAAAAACCTGTTTGTCGCCTTCAATGAAGTGGCCAACAGGTCGGGGCAAGGTTACGTTACTTACAACTGGCCCAAGCCCAAGGCAGGCGGCGGCGCTACCGAGGAGCTGTATACCAAGCTTTCTTTTGTCAAAAAATTCGAGGGTTGGAACTGGCTGATCGGTTCGGGTATTTACATCGACGATATGGAAAGAATTTTCTGGAACCATGCCATCTGGTTGATCAGCATTATTCTGGCGATAACGACGCTGGTCGGGGGAGGGATGATTGTCGTTATCCGCCGTATTACCCGGTCACTGAACGAGCTTGAAAGTGCAATGGAACAAATCCAGACCAGCAATGATCTGGCACGGCGTGTAACGGTGACTTCAGGGGATGAAATCGGCAGGATCGGTATTTCCTTCAATCAAATGATCCAGAATTTCCAGGAAATTATCCAGCAGGTCATTACGAATTCGAGAGTCGTGATGCAGGCAGCCAACAAGCTATCCGCGTCGTCAAGCCGGGTAGCGGGCAGTTCGAAAATTCAAAGCGAAGCGACTGCAGCGATGGCGGCGGCTGTGGAGGGAATGAAGAACAGTGTCGAACATGTCGCCGACAGCTCGCGGGAAACACATGAGATCGCCCGTAAGTCGGGTGAATTATCCACGCAGGGCGGAGAAGTGGTGTGCGGTGCGGCGCTGGAAATGAGCAAGATTGCCGAGTCGGTGACCCAGTCTTCGCATTTGATCCAGAAATTGGGCGAACACTCCAGGCAAATTTCAGCCATCGTAAATGTCATCAAGGAAATTGCCGATCAGACCAATTTGCTTGCGCTCAATGCCGCCATCGAAGCCGCGCGCGCCGGCGAGCAGGGCCGCGGTTTTGCGG
>JAUPMA010000182.1 GCA_030836935.1 Pseudomonadota bacterium
ATTCATCCAGAACGGATAATCCGTATCAGGCCGTTCGTTGTTATCCATAAATGGCAAAGAAATCAGATTGGCCCTGCCATCCAGCGTTTGATATTTGCCATCGGTGTACAACCGTGCATCGCCCTTGTCATCGCCCACGCGGCACGGCCATTGCAATCCACGATGTTTTTCTATCTTCTCGTAACTCATGCCGGAAATATCCAGCGTGCGATTTTCGCCTTTTGAAAGCTGTTTCATTTCCTCGAATACATCTTCAGCGCGATCAGGAAATCTGACTTTTACGCCATTTTCAAAACGTCTGGCGAGTTGATTAAAAATCCACAAATCCGCTTTTGATTGCTTGAATGGCGGAATTACATTGGTAATGCGATTCACCCTGCGCTCGGTATTGGTAAAACAACCGTCCTTTTCAGCCCAGATAGCCGCCGGCAAATACAAATGTGCATACTGGTTGCATTCGACATCACGGTACGCATCCTGCACCACCAGAAATTCAAGTTTCTCCAGTGTCTTGCGAATACGCGGCGTATTCGCCATGGAAGTCATCGGGTTGGTTGCAACCAGCCACAAACCCTTGATCTGCCCGGTTTCAATTGCGGGAAAGATATCGGTTTGCGTCAGGCCACGCTGCAAAGGAAAGAAACTTTCATCAACGCCCCAGAAGTCTGCAATCTCCTTCCGGTGCTGCGGTTTCTCCAGTACGCGATAACCCGGCAAACCGGAACACGATGACCATTCACGTGTTCCCATGGCGTTGCACTGTCCGGTAATGGACAAACTGGTTCCACCAGGCTTGCCAATATTACCGGTGATCAGATTGAGATTATTGATGGCTACCACTCCATCCGAACCATGCGTGCTCTGATTGATACCCATGGTCCAGATACTCATCGCCGCTCCGGCCTTCGCATACAGCCGTGCCACATTGCGTATGGTATCTTCATCAATGCCGCAGATTTTTGCGGATGAAACCGGATCGTATTGCGCAACCAGTTTGCGAAATTCGTCAAAACCATTGGTGTGCGCCGCAATGTATTTCTTGTCGGCCAGGTCTTCATGCAAGATGACATGCGCCAGAGAATTCAGCAGCACCACATCTGTGCCTGGCGTGATTGGCAGATGCATATCGGCAAATTGCGCCAGCATGGTAACGCGGGGATCAACAACAATCAGCGGAAACTTGCGTTTTTCCAGTGCTTCTTTCAAACGCCAGTAAATTACCGGATGCTGCTCCGGCAAATTGGAACCGAACGCAAGCAGGCATTCCGTGTGTTCAAAATCGTCGTAACAACCCGGCGGACCGTCGGAACCGAATGAACGTTTGTAACCGGATACTGCTGACGCCATGCACAAGGTTGTGTTGCCATCGTAATTATTGGTTCCGATTACACCGCGAGCCAGTTTGCCCAGTGTGTAAAATTCCTCTGTCAGAATCTGGCCGGTGGAGACAATCGCAAATGCATCACGGCCATGGAAATCCTGGATGCGCCTGATTTCGGAGGCCATGTAGTCCAGTGCGGTATCCCAGCTGACGGGCTGAAATTCATCAAATATTTTACCGCGTGACAGTGGCTGTTCACCGCGGCCGGCCGACCTGAAAAGCTCGTGTTCAAAAATCCCCTTGATGCATAATTTTCCACGATTGACATCCGCATCGGCAACTCCACGGCTGGCTACTGCTTCACCAGCCTGGTTAATGCCGACTTCAATTGAACAACCGGTGGAGCAATAACCGCAAGTTGTGTATTTCCATTCAACCACACCTTTATCGGTAATTTTGATCGGATTTTTCTTTTTGCGGCCAAATAACATAATGGACTCCAGAAATAATTCACCACAGACAACAATGCAGGGTGAGCAGTACTCACCCTGCAACGGCTGTTACTTCGCCAAATCCAGAAATATTTTTTCGCCGTCAAGTTTCACTGCATACACTCTGGAACAGCCGTGATCCGGCGCTACAGCTTCTCCGTTTTCCATGGAGATTTTCCAGTTGTGCATCGGACAGGTAACGGTTTTTCCATGCACCAGGCCCTGCGATAACGGCCCGCCCTTGTGCGGACACTTATCAGCCAGTGCAAATATTTCATCCTGCGCATTGCGAAAAATCGCAATATCACCCTGCGGCGCCTGTACTACGCGCGCTCCCAGCTTTGGAATATCTTGTACCGTACCCACTTCAATCCAGTTTGACATGACCTTACCCTTCTCTTTAAGCAATGACTTTTAATGGCAAAAACTGTTCCTGATCACGTCCTTCAGTTGAACGTATCACCCATGGATCAATCTGGGTTTCATTTTCCTGCTGTGAAATCCGGAAACGTTCCGCCAGCTGTTGGCGTTTTTTGGTATTTTCAACAATGTTCTGTTTTATGTATGAAAAGCCGACACGTTCAATCCATGGTGCAGTCCGGTCAAGATAACGCGCTTCTTCGCGATACAGCTGTATGAAGGCCGCGCAGTATTCCAGCTCCTCTGCTTCGGTTTCTACCTTGCATAGCAAATCCGTTGCACGAACCTTTACCCCGCGATTACCGCCAACATGCAATTCATAACCGGAATCCACACACACCACACCAAAATCCTTGATGGTGGCTTCAGCGCAATTACGCGGACAGCCGGATGCCGCCATTTTGAATTTGTGCGGCATCCACGAACCCCATGTCAGTTGTTCAAGTTTGATGCCTATGCCGGTTGAATCCTGCGTACCAAAACGGCACCACTCCTTGCCTACACAGGTTTTAACGGTGCGCAATGCCTTGCCATAGGCGTGGCCGGAAACCAGGCCACTGGCATTGAGTTTTTTCCACACCACAGGCAAATCCTGTTTCTTGATGCCGTACAAACCGATACGCTGGCCACCGGTGACGTGCACCGTTTTTAATCCGTATTCATCCGCTACATTCGCAATGGAACGCAATTCATCCGGCGTGGTCATGCCGCCCCACATGCGCGGAATAACCGAATAGGTTCCGTCTTTCTGGATATTGGCGTGAGCGCGTTCATTGATAAAACGCGACTGCGGATCATCCCTGCATTCTACTGGCCAGGTACTCAGCAAATAATAATTCAGTGCCGGCCGGCAGGACGCGCAACCATCCTTATTTTTCCATTTCAGTTTTTCAATCACCGCCGGAATGGAAAACAGTTTTTGTGTGCGAATGAATTCGCGTACCTGTTCATGTGTGTATTCCGTGCAGTTGCACATCGGTTTGGATTCCGGCGCGGAATAATCGCCGCCAAGAACCGTTTCAAGAATCTGCTCTACCAGCCCGGTACAGGATCCGCAGGAAGAGGATGCCTTTGTATGCATCCGGACTTCCTCAAGCGTAAACAAACCCTTGCTGGTAATGGCATTGACAATGGTGCCTTTACAAACGCCGTTGCAGCCGCAGATTTCCGTATCATCCGACATGTTCGCAACCACATTGCCACCGTGCCCGGAATCACCCAGATGTGCCTGACCAAACATCAGCTTGTCGCGAATGTCCGATACATTGGTTTGTTCGCGCATCAGCTGGAAATACCAGGCGCCATCGATTGTGTCACCGTACAGGACAGAACCGACAATCCGGTTGTCCTTGATAACAACTTTTTTATAAATGCCGCGGCTGGCATCGCGCACCACAATGTCTTCGCAATTTTCGTCACCTGTAAAATCACCAGCCGAAAACAGATCAATGCCGGTGACTTTCAGCTTGGTTGATGTTACCGAACCGCGATACATGCCTATGCCATAGGCGGCTAAATGATTGGCGCAGACTTTCGCCATTTCAAACAACGGCGCAACCAGTCCATAGGTTTGCCCGCGATGCTGCACGCATTCACCCACGGCGTATATTTTTGGATCAAATGTCTGCAACGTGTCGTTGACGACAATGCCGCGTTCGCAATGCAATCCGACTTTTTTTGCCAGATCAATATTGGGACGGATACCTACCGCCATCACCACGATATCGGCTTCGAGTACAGTACCATCAGCAAACTTCACGCCCTCCACTTTCTGGCTGCCCATGATTTCCCTGGTGGATGCCTTGAGCATGAATTGCATGCCCTTTTCTGCCAGTGATTTTTTCAGCATGGCGCCGGATACTTCATCCATTTGCCGTTCCATCAGCCAGTCCATGATATGCACAACCGTGACCCGCATGCCCTGCTTCATCAGGCCGTTTGCAGCTTCAAGTCCGAGCAGACCACCGCCGATGACCACAGCATGTTTTCCGCTCCTGGCCGCAGCCAGCATCAGATCCACATCGTGAATATCGCGAAACGAAATTACACCTGGCAGATCACGGCCCGGCACCGGCAGGATAAAAGGATTGGAACCGGTTGCCAGCAACAGGCGATCATATTTTGCTGTTTTGCCATTGGCCGTTTTAACAATGCAGTTCTTGCGATCAATTTCAGTAACGGTTTCGCCCGTGTGCAAAGTAATTTTGTTATCGGCATACCATTGCAGGTCATTGAGCATAATGTCCTTAATGGTTTTTTCACCGGCCAGCACCGGCGACAACAAAATGCGGTTGTAATTGCCGTAAGGTTCAGAACCAAATACGGTAATGTCGAATTTTTCCGGCGCGATTTTCAACAGTTCCTCAACTGTGCGAATGCCGGCCATGCCGTTGCCAATAACGACTAATTTTTCTCTGGCTGATGTTTCTGACATGCAAAACTCCGGGTAGACCATGGTTAAACAGACCCTTTGCAAGCCATGTGCCAACCAGAAATGGAGCCTGTAACTGGCTGATCAAGCAGGATAATCAGCCATCAGACCGGCTTTTTTGGTAGCTTATCTTCAGCCATGCCGCTTCATCCTGGTGCATTGCACCAAATCCATGCACCGGACTTTGCTTCACATATTGCAGAAGCTTGCCCGTCCGCGTCTTTCCGTTTCTTCATTCATTCGCTGCCTGCAATTCTGTTAATTCCGGAGTGGCAAGCAACGCATTGTTTATGTGCGCGCACAACACAAACTGCACGAATAAAGTGCGCCGCAGAATGGTTGCAGCGGCAAGTATTTTTTCCAGCCAATACATAAAACCATGTTTTCTTTACAAATAATTTCACTGGCATCAATGCTGCAATGACGAAGCAATACCTGATTATTTTTAAAAAGGAAACAGATCATGGCCGCACCAAAAATCAATTTTTTTTCATTTAATGGCAACATGCGCATTCTGCATTTGTCGTGGATGGCATTTTTCATCAGCTTTCTGGTCTGGTTCAATCACGCACCATTACTAGCCGCCATGCGCGACAGCATGGGACTCACTGAACAGCAAATCAAAACCCTGCTGATTCTGAACGTAGCACTTACTATTCCGGCTCGCATTGTCATTGGCATGCTGGTGGACGCTTTTGGCCCTCGACGCATTTACTCCATGTTGTTGCTGACTACCAGTATTTTATGTTTCGGTTTTGCTCTGGCTGATACCTATGAGCGTCTGGCGCTGATGCGTTTTCTTTTAGGCTTTGCCGGCGCCGGTTTTGTTATCGGCATTCGCATGATCAGTGAATGGTTTCCTGCCAAACAGGCCGGCATTGCCCAGGGAATTTATGGTGGCTGGGGAAATTTCGGTTCTGCCGGTGCCGCTGTCACACTGCCAACCCTGGCACTGATGTTTGGCGGTGCCGATGGCTGGCGCTGGGCTATTGCCAGCACCGGCGTGCTGGCGCTGGTTTATTCGGCGGTGTATTTTTTCTTCACCACCGACACTCCAAAAGGTTCCACTTATTTCAAACCAAAACGCAATGGTGCGATGGAAATTTCCAGCGTTGGCGATTTCTTTTTGTATCAGTTAACAAACATTCCCATGTATGCCGCACTTGCTGTGCTGACATGGAAGCTGGGGCCGGACAACATCAAAATGCTCAGTGCCAATGTAACCTGGCTGGTGTATAGCATTCTTGCCCTGCTGTATATTTTTCAGGCCGTGCGCATTTATCAGATAAATGGTCATGTTTTTAAAACACCTGTGCCGGATATTGAACGGTATTCATTCAGGCAGGTGGCCATTCTGAATCTTGCCTACATGGTGACATTCGGTTCTGAACTGGCTGTGGTTTCGATGTTGCCACTGTTTTTCATGGATACATTCCAGTTGACAGCAGCAGGCGCCGGACTGGTCGCCTCGATTTTTGCCGGATTGAATCTGGTTTTGCGCCCGGCAGGCGGCTGGATCAGCGACAAATATGGGCGAAAACTTTCCCTCGTAGTAATTTTGTCAGGCGTTGCACTCGGTTATTTGCTGATGAGCCAGATCAACAGTGACTGGCCGATTTTGCTGGCCGTTGCAGCTACAGTGTTCTGCTCGATTTTTGTAAACTCCGGCAACGGTGCTGTATTTGCCATCATCCCGCTGGTAAAGCGCCGCCTCACCGGACAAATTGCCGGCATGGCAGGCGCCTATGGGAATGTTGGCGGCGTAATTTTCCTTACCATTCTCTCGTTCGTATCACCCTCTGCATTTTTTATGGTGATTGCACTGTTTGCTGTGGTAACGTTTGTTGCAACCATACTGTTTCTCGAGGAACCGGCCGGACACATGGTTGAAGTCATGCCGGATGGCACAGTGCAGATGATTGAAATAAAGTAGCAAGTTACAAGTCGCAGGTATCAAGGATATTTTTACCTGCTACTTTGCCCTTGCCACTTGCTACTATTTGTCCATGCAGAATGATTTGAAAAGCACCGGATGAGCGATTCTTAATATGTCCAAATTAAAAATAACCATCGGTCAGCATTCGGATAAAGGCGTCAAAAACGTCAATGAGGATTCGTATGGCGTTTACACGCCGCGTGATGGTTTGCTTGAAAGCAAAGGCATTGCAGCGGTAATTGCCGATGGCATGGGCAGTTGCCAGTGCCCAAAGGAAGCCAGTGAATACTGTGTTAAAGGATTTTTCAGCGATTACTACAGCACGGCTGACTCCTGGAGCGTCAAAACTTCCGGCGCCAGGGTACTCACTGCACTTAACAGCTGGCTTTACAGCAAGAGTCGTGATGACCAGCCAAAAGCCATGGTGTCAACCTTCAGTGCGCTGGTAATAAAATCCGCCACAGCACACATTTTTCATGCCGGTGATTCGCGAATTTACCGTTACCGGAACGGTACGCTGGAACAACTTACCCAGGACCACCGTGTCTGGTTTGGTCAGGCACAAAACTATCTGTCGCGCGCCATGGGCATAGATGTGCATCTGGACATTGATTACAAAACACTGGATGTTGAAGTTGCCGACATTTTTGTAATGACTACGGATGGTGTACATGATTTTGTCAACGATGCTGCGCTGAAGCAGTTACTCAATCAAACACTCGGTGCCGATGACATCTGTCACAGCATTGTGCAGCGCGCTCTGGCCAACGGCAGCCAGGACAACGTCACCTGCCAGACAATTTGCATCGACAACCTGCCCAGCCGCAACGCCAACGAAGTTTATAACGAACTGGCGCGATTGCCTTTTCCGCCGGAACTCGAACCAGGCATGGAACTGGATGGTTATAAAATCATTCGAGAAATCAACGCCAGCTCACGCAGCCAGATTTATCTGGTTGAAGACCCGGAAACCGGCAAACAGATGGTAATGAAAACACCTTCTGTCAATTTCAGTGACGACCCGGCCT
>JAUPMA010000183.1 GCA_030836935.1 Pseudomonadota bacterium
ATCATCTTTGCCAGTGGCATATCAATCTGCTGCCCATCCATGACTTCAAAACTGGCGTGATCACGATTAATCTCTGCAAACAAAACCAAAAGCTGTTGCCGCAAATCCTGATAACTTTTATCCAGCACAGCTTCTTCCGCCGCTATAACCGCCAGATTGGCTTCCGTATCCTGACCTTCCAGCGCCAGTTTCTTGCGCTGCAAACGCAATCTTTCGAGCTGATAATTAATCGCGCCAATTTCACCCTTTTCCAGATCATGAATTTCTTCGCGCAAATCGCGCACCCGCTCAAGACGCTTTAACAGTTCTGGCCAGGCCGCTGCATCGCTGGCAACAACCTGCTGCTGTTCACTCACCTGTTTCAGGTAACCGTAAAAATTACCCCATTCAACACGTTCAATCACAGCAAGGTTTTCAGGCACATCGGTTTTCTGGATCTGATGCGCATCCAGCCAGCGGAAATCCGTACCCAGCACTTCACGATTGCCGGTTTTGACCAGCACGCGTTCCACTTCGTTTGCACCTTCCGGCGCGCTGCCGCCAGATTCCTCGTAACGGATACGACTGACAGTTTCAGTAGTTACACGCTCACCGATAATGCGCTGCACACCCGCTTCATTTTTATATTCAATCTGTGCAATATCTGCCGGCCAGAAATGCCCCATGCCACGCATGGCAATCAGCAGCAGCAGGCCGAATACAACAATGATGCTGGCGCTCACCGCACCGGCATTGAGCCAGATAAACGGTGAACCGCTTTGCCACCAGTTTGTGAATTTAGATTTCATCTAGGCCAAACACCTTGAATTGAGTTCTGCGGACAACTCTACGCCAATCCGCCCTGCGATTTCTTTCGCCTTTCCTTGCCACTTTAAACTTTAACCTTGCCACTTATTTACAAACTGCCATAACGTTTACGCAAACGCTGGCGTATCACTTCGGCTGCAGTATTGAAAATAAATGTCACAATAAACAGCACCAGTGCCGCCAGGAACAGAATGCGGTAATGTGTGCTGTTCAATTCCGATTCCGGCAACTCCACTGCAATATTGGCCGACAGGGTACGCATACCCTGAAACAGGCTTTCATCCATTACCGGCGTGTTGCCGGTTGCCATCAGTACAATCATGGTTTCACCCACGGCGCGACCCAGACCGATCATCACGGCAGAAAAAATACCGGGACTGGCGGTAAGCAATACCACGCGCGTCAGGGTTTGCCAGGTAGTGGCGCCCAATGCGAGCGAACCATTAATCAGATGTTTGGGCACGCTGAAAATTGCATCTTCAGAAATGGAAAAAATACTTGGAATAACCGCCAGGCCCATGGCGATACCCACCACCAGTGCATTGCGCTGGTCGTAACCGATACCGAATTCATGCAACATCCAGCCACGAATGTTGCCACCGAACACCAGCATTTCCACATAAGGTGAAATCAGCAGGGTGGCCCAGCCAATCAAAATAATAACCGGAATCAGCACCGCCGCATGCCAGCCTTCCGGAATGTGATGACGCACCGACACCGGCAAATAAGTCCAGCACCAGGCAAACAGCATCAGGCCAACCGGGAATATAAATGTCAGTGACAGCACCGCCAGCAGGTTTTCTTCAACATACGGCGCAAACCACAAACCGGCGAGAAAACCGAGAATCGCTGTCGGCAATGCGCCCATGATTTCGATGCTCGGCTTCACCCAGCCGCGCATTTTTGGCGACATGAAATACGCCGTGTAAATCGCACCCATGATCGCCAGCGGCACGGCAACAATCATGGCGTAAAACGCCGCTTTCAGTGTGCCGTAGGCCAGCGGCGCCAGGCTGAATTTGGGTTCAAAGTCATTATTGGCCGCCGATGATTGCCACAGGTACTGTGGTTCGGTGTAGCCTTCATACATCACTTTGCCCCACAACGCCTGCCATGACAGTTCCGGGTAATCGTTTTCAATATGCAGCAGCTGATAGCCCTGCGATGTTTCCACCAGCAAACGGTCCGCACGCGATGACAACACGGCGCGATTGACGGCGCCCGTTATCATTTTTTCCTCAAACAACTTGCGTTCCGATGTGGTGTAAAAAACCAGCAGCTCGCCTTTTTCATTGATGGCGGTCATGCCCTTGCGGCGATGTTCGGGCAGCAATGAAACCAGCGCCGAACCGGATTGAAAACTGCGCACTTCGCGCAGTGCATACTGATTTTTGTCGTCACGTTGCAGCGACCACTGCGTGATCTTGCCCTGATCATCCGCTGCCAGCATGGAAACACCGCCGAGCAGCATGGTGAGATGCGTCAGCTGGCGTTCCGGCGGCAGCAGCCGCATGCGGCTCATCAGCTCGATTTCATCCAGGTCACTCACCCGGTAATGAATCACTTCGCCGCTGCGGTTTGCCAGATACATCCACTCGGCATTGGTATCAAACAACAGGAAATCGACATGACCCGCCGTATTCAGCAGGGTTTCGGCTATCGGCTCGCCCAGTTCGTCTGCCTCTTCGACATCATAACTTTGCAGCAACAGCTCCCCGTCAGCATCCAGCGCGGCCAGCAGCAGTTTGTCGCCGGCATGCTGTGCGGCCAAGCGAGTGATGCGGTCAATGTATCGCAACTCGAGCGGCTCTTCGCCATAGGGAAAATCAACCGAAGTAATCAGCTCGCGCTTGCCTTCGTGGAAATTGACGCGGTAATTGAGTCCTATGAACAGCAACCGCGTATTGTCCAGCACCAGCGCCAGTTGCCGGCCTTCACGATCCAGCTCCACCACATCCAGCACACTGCCATACTCCGGCAGGTCAATAAATTCCTGATTAATGACCTGGCCGTCAGACAGGTTAATAAACTGGATTTCGCCGGTAGAAAGAATACGCGCTGCCAGCTCGCCCCCTTCCTCCATCACCAGATAACGATTCACCGCTTCGCCCGCCGGCAGCTCGAAACGGGTTTGCTGCTGTACCTCAACCGGCTTGAATATGGGCAGCACCACCCACAGCAGATAAAAGAAAATCAGCACCACGGCAAAAATAATCCCCATGCCGCCCAGGCCGATGGCATAACGCGCCCCGTTATCGATCAATGCGCGCTTGCGCTGGTGCCAGGAATTGTCTTTGCGGATAGAGTTTTTCATGGTCGCGAATTATATGTCGGATTTGTGACAGTTCTGTTACATACAGAAAATAATGCCCGTACAGGCGGACGAAAGTTCCGGACGGCCACAGTAACCAGCCGTTCGACGGGAACAAAAAAAGGGCTTCACCTGGAAGCCCTTTTCAAATCACGGTATATCGCCAATCAGTTCAGCTTGGCCAGTTCCTTTTCAGCTACCTTGGCCGGCAGCGGGATGTAACCGTCTTTCACCACAACCTGCTGACCGATCTTGGACAGAACCATCCTGACGAATTCTGCTTCCAGCGGCGGTACCGGCTTGTTGGGATGCTTGTTCACGTACACATACAGGTAGCGTGACAGCGGATAGGTGTCATCAATGGCATTTTCGGTCGTGGCTTCAATCGGTGCTTCGCCGGCTTTCTTGGCCAGTGCTACCGCTTTTACACCGGAAGTTTTGTAACCGATGCCTGAATAACCGATACCGTTGATGGATGACGTGACCGACTGCACCACCGAAGCGGAACCCGGCTGTTCATTCACGTTGTTTTTGAAATCGCCCTTGCACAAGGCATGTTCCTTGAAGTAGCCATAAGTGCCGGAAACCGAGTTACGGCCATACAGCTGAACCGGACGTGCTGCCCAGGAACCGGTCAGACCCAGCTTGCCCCAGGTAGCGAGGTCTTCGCTGCCGCCGCATTTGCGGGTAGCCGAGAACACAGCATCCACTTCCTGCATGGTCATGCTCTTGATCGGGTTGTCCTTGTGCACATACACAGCCAGGGCGTCGATGGCAACGCGAATGGCCGTCGGCTTGTAGCCGAATTTCTTTTCGAAGGCTTCGATTTCGTTGTCTTTCATCTTGCGGCTCATCGGGCCGAGATTGGAAGTACCTTCAGTCAATGCAGGTGGTGCAGTAGACGAACCGGCCGCCTGGATCTGGATGTTAACGTTGGGGTACTGGCGCTTGTATTCTTCAGCCCAGAAAGTCATCAGGTTAGCCAGGGTGTCGGAACCGACGCTGGACAGGTTACCGGACACGCCGCTAACCGCTTTGTATTCGGGTAATTTTGCATCGACGGCGTCTTC
>JAUPMA010000184.1 GCA_030836935.1 Pseudomonadota bacterium
CGACAACACAATAATGGCAAGGATCACTGCTGTAAGATTGTTTTTGATAAAGGGAATATTGCCAAACCAGTAACCCGCCAGTGTCAGCGAGCCGATCCACAAAACACCTCCCAGAAAATCCAGCACAAAATATCGCGGGTACGTCATGCGCGCCACGCCTGCTACAAACGGCGCGAAAGTGCGAATCAATGGCAGGAAGCGCGCAATGATGATGGTTTTGCCGCCATGATGTTCAAAAAATGAATGCGTCTTGTCGAATGCTGCGCGATTAAAAAATTTCGATTGTTCCCAGCGGAATACCCGCGGCCCGATGTGGTGACCAATCCAGTAATTGGTGTTGTCGCCGAGTATGGCAGCGGCGAGTAAAACGCCCATCAATATTTGTATGTCGAGTGAGGAAGACGTTGCCGCCAGGGCACCGGCAACAAACAGCAAGGAATCACCTGGCAAAAAAGGCGTTACCACCAGACCGGTTTCGCAAAAAATAATCAGAAAAAGAATGCCGTAAATCCAGACGCCGTATTCGGCAAGCAGACTGGCCAGGTGCGCATCGAGATGCAGAACGATATCAATGAATGCGGTGATGAGTTCCATGTTTCATGCCGTGTATTTGAGTTGCGGCATGATACATCAAAATAAAGCAAAAGCTATTTACCACGGGGGACACGGAGGTCACAGAGTAAAGAATTGTGCTTTGCCTTCTCTGTGACCTCCGTGTCCCCCGTGGTGAAATGCTTTTCTATTTTTTATCTGAACGGCGTCTGGGCGTCTGTACGGCGCTAATGAATTGCATGAGCGTGGCGCAGGGAATATTTTCAATGCTGCCAAATTTGGCAATGGCCTGTTGCACTACTTGTGATACATCAGCAATCGGCGAAGCATCTGCATTGTCATCCAGCAATTTGCGCAAGCCGGTCAGCCCGCCAGTCTGCACGCGGATTTCCTTGTTATGCGGCAGCGGCCCGTCAATTTCAGCAAGTTTGAAAATAAACCGTGTCTGGCGGCGCAAATGATTTAACAGACTGGCGCATTGTTGCTGCGCCAGCGGTGATTCACAGCCATAACCATGACGATCCGCCAGACGAAACATGCGTGCCTGCGAACACTGGCCATTGAGTGAACACAAGGTTTTTTCAAATACGCATCGCAGGCTGGTGATGCGGTTGCAGGCATTTCTGTATTCGTCTTCGTCCAAGGTTCAATGCCGGGAATTATTTTTCATGTTCCATCAGAATCGGTTTTTCGCGTTTTTCCATCAGCAGCTCTTCCGCCTGTAACTCGTTATCTGCAAACATGACCTTGATAATGGCCTTGTCATCCGGCTTCTGTGCTATGCGCTGGTCGCGGGCGAAAGTCTTGGCATCCTTGAATGAACCAAATGTCCTGATGAGTTGCAGTTGCTTGAGCATCGCCATTTCGGCATTTTCGATACGGTAGACAAAATACGGCATAAGGCACCTGATCTATATCCTAGTAAAATACTCAGGTATTATATCTGCGGCCTGGCATCAGGCTCAAGTAACACTTTTGGAAGACCATATAATGAATACTGAATTAAACAACGAACACCGGATTCTCGTTACCCTGCGCCAGGTGCTGGCCAGCGTGGTGCGCGAAGTCACACCCGAACCCGGCCTGCCCCACCCTCTGAGCCAGAAAACCATGGAAGATGTGCGCCAGTGCTTTTTGCTGATTGCCGCGCGCGAAAAGGAAATCAGCGAACTGCTCGGCAAGCCCAGCCAGCACCGGCCGCATTATGTTGATGAGCCGAAGCAGGACAAGGTGGTGAAGCTGCATGGCATAGGCCCGAATAAAACCAGGTCTGATGACAATGCCATCTAAGTAATGATCTGTTCCAGGTGCGCGTGACTACGGACTCCTCGGCAACTGCCCGGTCTTCGTTCCTGACGCGACTCTACCGATTCCATCCATGGAATCGTCCTGCGTTGCTCTCGGCTCTGGCTTCCTGCTTCGCTCTACCGCCTCCATCCATGGAGGCGTACCTCCTGCATCCATGCAGCCGTGTCCTTCGCGCTTCGGACCAGCTATGCTGTTCAAAATTGCTCCGAGCAATTTTGCCAGGCGCACAATGGAGCCTGAAATGCAGATGTTAATTTTTGTGCGCCTGAAGGCGCACCTACAGAAAATCATCTTTTCCAGGTTAACCTGATTGAAAGCTTTCTTTGCCAAAGGCGACATCTTCGGCGGCCTTGCCGCCAGTGCCGTGATTTTGCCGCAGGCTACGGCTTTTGGCATTGCCATCTGGACACCCTACGGCATCAGTGCTGCATCGGCGGCACTGGCCGGCTTGATCACCACCATTTTTCTGTGCCTGTTTTCCGGCCTGGCCCGTGGCAGCACCGGTATGGTCAGCGCCCCCACCGGCCCCACCATGGTGCTGGTAAGCGGCGCGCTGGTCACGCTTTCGGCAGCTGGTTACGCCGGCGAACAACTTGTTGTTTTAATTTCATTACTGTTGCTGATCAGCGGGCTCATGCAAGTCGTGATCGGAATCAGCAATGGCGGCCGGCTGATCAAGTTCATTCCCTATCCGGTGGTTTCGGGTTTTATTACCGGCTCGGCCCTGCTGATGGTTTTATCGCAGGCGCGATTGCTGGAAATACAGCTTTACCCGCAATTTTTTCAGCAACCCCTGTGGATTCCATGGCTGACAGCCATGGCCAGTTTTGCCGGAATGACCCTGGCGGCGCGCTACTGGAAAAAATTGCCCGACACGGTAGCCGGACTGCTTATTGGCACAGTTTTGTTTCATTTGCTGGTTCTGTTATCCGGTGCATCCGCACCACAACACTGGCTGGTAGGCAGTTTGCCGGGTGTGAGTGAATTGCATTTCATCAATCCGCTGCAATCCGGAATCATTTCTGCGCAGGAAATTCCCTGGAAAATTATTTTGCCGGTGAGCGCGGCACTGGCTGTACTGGCTGCCACCAATAATTTGCTGACCGCTGTGGTAGCGGATTCGGCGACTACCACCCGCCACCATGCCAAACGCGAATTAACCGGGCAGGGCATTGGCCAGATGCTGGCCGCCGTATTTGGCGGCATTGCCGGCTCCGGTACCACTGGCGCCACACTGGTGGCTGTAAAAAGCGGTGGCCGTCGCGGCGCCGCCTTATTCAGCGCGCTGGTATTTACACTGATTGTATTGCTGCTCGGTTCAGTGGCCGCGCTATTACCGGTGAGCGTACTGGCCGGACTGATACTCAATGTCGCCATTGTAAGCATGATCAAATGGGACATGGTTATCTGGCTCAGGCGCCGTGCCAGCCGGCTTGATGGTGCCACCGCCTTGCTGGTTATAGGTGTCACCCTTGCATACAATCTGATGGCCGCCATTGCGGTGGGATTAACCGTTGCGATTTTGCAATTTGTACGCGCACAAATTAAATCACCGGTGATACATCGCCAGTTCAATGTTGCACAACATCCATCTTCACGTCAGCGCAGCAATTCACAAAGGGCTTTGCTGAATCAGCAGGCTGATCGCATTCTGATTTATAAACTTACCGGCAATCTGTTTTTTGGCACAGTCGATTATTTGTTTGAAAAACTGAGCAATGATTTCAACCGGCCCGTTACCATCATTCTGGATATGGCACGGGTGCAACAGGTTGACCTCACCGCTGTGCGCATGTTCAGTCAAATGACTGATCGCCTTCGCGCCAGTGGTGGCGAACTGGTATTCACCAATGTACGCAAAGGCAAGGGATTGAGCCACGAAGTTGAAAAATCCTTGCGCCGCATCAGCACGCAAACCGGGGAATATTCCGTTAAAACATTTATTGATGCCGATGAAGCCATTGAATACGCCGAAAACAAATTACTGGCCGAACTGGGTGAAGACCCGCAGGCCATACATCGTGTTGAATTATCCGAGGGCAATCTGTTTGCCGATTTTGCAGCCAGTGACGTGCACACACTGCAACAATACATGACCCGCGTTTCACTCAAGGCCGGCGATTATCTGTTTCACGTCAATGATCCGGGCGATGAACTTTTTGTGGTACTTGAAGGCGATATAGATATCTTGCTGCCCTATACCGAATATCACTACAAACGGCTATCAAAATGCGGGCCGGGCGCATTTCTCGGTGAAATCGCCTTTCTCAGGGAGGGCTTGCGCACCGCCGATGCCAAAGCCATTGAG
>JAUPMA010000185.1 GCA_030836935.1 Pseudomonadota bacterium
GTGATGCGTTTGTTTCCAATCGTTACGCTTCACTGGCTGATTTACCTTCTGATGCGCGCATTGGCACCTCCAGTTTGCGCCGCCAGTTGCAAATTAAAGCCGTGATGCCGCAGGCGCAAATGCTGGATTTGCGCGGCAATGTAAACAGCCGCTTGCAAAAACTCGATAACGGTGACTACGACGCCATTATTCTGGCGGCGGCCGGTCTGATTCGCCTCGGTTTTGCCGACCGCATTCGTTCACACATCACACCGGAACAAAGTTTGCCGGCGATTGGGCAGGGCGCTGTCGGTATCGAGTGCCGCGAGCATGATGCAAAAATTCTGCAATTGCTGGCGCCACTGAATCACGCCGGCACCCACACGCGGTTATCTGCAGAACGCGCCATGAATCACCGGCTGAATGGCGGTTGCCAGGTACCCATTGCCGGTTATTGCGAATTGATCGGCGACCATATCTGGCTGCGCGGACTGGTTGGACGGCCGGATGGCAGCGAAGTGATACGCGGCGAGATTCGCGGTGCCGCAACCGATGCCGCCAGACTCGGCACGACGCTGGCCGAACAGTTACTCGCACAAGGTGCCGGGCGCATTCTCAAAGAACTGGGGATGCTGCATTGAACCTGCCGCTCGCCGGTCTGGGTGTACTGGTAACACGTCCGGCACATCAGGCCAGCGGTTTTATCCATCTGCTGCAACAGGCAGGCGCGACGACTTTTGCACTGCCGTGCATGGAGATACAACCACTGGCGCCAGACGAAAACACCCGCTACCGGCTGCAGCAATCAAACAGTTATCAAATCGTGATATTCATCAGTGCCAATGCCGTGCGCCACGGATTGCCATTGTTGCAAAAACAATCAGCTCAACAGATTGCAGCCATTGGTGAAGGCAGCGCCCGCGCCTTGCGCGAACAGGGCAGAGAGGTTGATATTGTTGCCGACAGCGGTTTTCGCAGCGAAGATTTATTGGCCTTGCCCGCCATGCAGTCCGATGTAATCAGCGGCAAAAACATTTTGATAATTCGCGGCCGGGGCGGGCGCGAAGTTCTGGCAGAAACATTGCGGGCACGCGGTGCCAAAGTGGATTACGCTGAGGTGTATCAACGCAGCCGCCCGCAAACGGACGCAAAATGGCTTACAAATTTATGGCGGCAGCCCATGCAATTGGTATGCGTTACCAGCAATGAAATGCTGGAAAATCTGTATCATATGTTGCACGAATTTCATAACCAGCTATTAAACACCCAATTGCTGGTACCCAGTACACGCTGTTATCAACTGGCCCAACGTCTGGGATTCAAACACATCATCCAGGCCGAGTCAGCCACTGACAACAACATGCTGAACCGCATC
This sequence comes from Pseudomonadota bacterium, assembly GCA_030836935.1. Taxonomy (GTDB): domain Bacteria; phylum Pseudomonadota; class Gammaproteobacteria; order SZUA-229; family SZUA-229; genus JACPVK01. The sequence goes on from JAUPMA010000185.1 coordinate 1,355, forward strand.
ATGACATGGCATCAGACAGGCGTTTGACATGAACCAGAGTGACGACACTTCCGGCAACGAATCCGTATTGCCGAAAAAAAAACCGGCAACCGCTATGTGGTTTGCACTGATTTTGCTGACCACCATTGCAGGCGGCGGCTTTTATCTGTGGCAAAAACTGAATAACTCTCTGACCGGGCAGCAGCATCAGCTGACGCAACTGCAATTGCAGGTCAGGGAAATGGAAACCCGTGTGCAGGCCCACAACCAGCAAATCATGGCCGCTGAAAAAAATGTGCAGGCCTTGCGAGACATGGCGCAGCAGGCCATGGATCTTGGCAACCGCCAGCAAAAAGGCTGGCTGCTGGCCGAAGCCGATTATTTGATGCGCATGGCAAACCGGCGGTTGCAGATTTCGCGTGACACTCCTGGCGCCATGGCTGCATTGCAGGGCGCCAACCAGAGTTTGCACGAAACCGGTGATATATCCTTATTACCGGTCAGGCAGCAGCTGGCAAAGGAACTCGCCGCACTGAAAGCACTGCCGCAAACCGACATCGATGGTATTGCGCTGACGCTGGACCAGATGTGTACACTGGTTTACGGATTGCCGTTCAGGCCGGTTACCGATGACATCCGGGAACAATTACCCGAATCAGCCAATCCGGATATCACGGCAGAAAAAAATCTGAGCGATAAAATCATCGATGCCATTATGGCCATTGGCGACATCAAAATACACCAACGCAGCGTACAACCGGTGCGCAGCGAACAGCAGCAGTACCAGACCGAATACCTGCTGCTCAATCATCTGGTTAGCGCGCGCCTGTCTGCCTTGCGTTTTGACGCCAAACAATTTGTATACGATATCAGCCTGGCGCAACAAATTCTGAACAAGTATTACGATATCCAGGACACTCGCGTTGCGCAAATGAGCAAGGAACTTGCCGGATTTTCCCGCATTGAACTGGTACCTGCCTTGCCGGATATCACGGCATCCTGGAACAGGCTGCAAGTTGCGCGCAGCAAAACTGTGGAGATTCAAAAATGAAAAGACTGGTTCTGGCTCTGCTACTGGCCATCATCGTTGCTGTTACCATTGCCGTAATCAATTACCGTTTTGGTTCAGGTTATGTTGTCGTAAGTTTTGCTGATATCAGCATCGAAACATCGTTTATTTTTGCAGCATCTGTTCTGACTCTTTCATTCTTTGTTTTTTATTACGCCATGCGCGCACTGGCTTTCATCGTCAGAATGCCGCTGTATTTACGTTTGCGTGCCAGACAACGCCGTGCTGAACAGGCCCGCCAGTCTCTGATAAAAGGCCTGATCGAGTTTCATGCAGGCCATTTTGCAGATGCTGAAAAAATATTGCTGAAACAGGCACCGCACAGTGATACCACTTTGCTCAATTACATGGTTGCGGCACGCGCTGCGCACCAGCAGGGTGCCGACTCACGCCGCGATGAATATCTGAAGCTGGCACAAAATGCCACACCGAATGCAGAAGTTGCTGTCGCCATTACCCAGGCGGAATTACAAATGGCACACCAGCAATATGAACAGGCGCTGGCCACGCTGAAACAGGCAGACAGCCTGTCGCCAAAAAATAACTACATCAAAAAACTTCTGGCCTCTGCTTATGAACAGCTGGCCGACTGGTCAAGCCTGAGCAATATGCTGGATGATTTGCGCAAGAATCGTTTGCTGGCCGAAACGGATTTCAATAACCTTGAAATCAGCACATACCAGAATTTGTTGCGGCAATTATCCCTGCAAAAAAATACACAGGACGTCACCGCACTCTGGCAACGCCTGCCCAGACACCTGAAAGACAACAGCGCCATTTTGCAGATTTATATCGAGCATTTGCTTGCGCGGCAACAGTCCAGTGATGCCGAAACCCTGCTGCGCAACCATCTTGGCAAAAACTGGCACGAACCGCTGGTTTTGCTTTATGGACAAATCAACTCTGACAAACCGCAACAGCAACTGGAAACAGCCGAAGCCTGGTTACCCAACCACCGCAACTGCGCCGAGCTGTTACTGGTAACCGGAAAATTGTGTGTAAAAAACAAACTCTGGGGCAAGGCGCGTACCTATCTTGAAGCCAGCCTTGGCATCAAACCCATGGCCGAAACCTATATGCATCTGGCCATGCTGCTGGAAGACAAAATGCAGGAACCGGTGAAAGCGCAACAACATTATCAGCAGGGCCTGAAACTCGCTGTGCGATGCGGCGAGTGCGCCGAACCTGTCGCCCCGGCCGCCAAAAACGTGGCCTTGCCGTTGCGTGTGGTGTGAATTTATTTATCCATTCTGCTGCTGGTTATCCGGCCGCTTTATCCAGAGCACTGATTGCATCCATTGAGTAGGTAAACGCATCGGAATACATATTTTCCCTGCTGGCGCCTTTCACTTCAAAAGCTGTCACGGCCGCATTCACCATCGGCGGCGGGCCGCTCAGGTAAATATCAAACGGCGATAAATCCGCATAACTGCGCAACACAGCTTCATGCACATATCCCGTTTCGCCCTGCCAGTTGTCGCCGGCCATGGGTTCGGATAATACCGGCGTAAATTTTATTTGCGTATTTTGCTTTATCCAGCCATTCACCATGTCCTGCATGTACAGATCGCGCAATGCACGTACACCCATGAACAAATGAATACGTTGTTTGCTGCCGATGTACAACATGTGTTCAATAATGGCTTTCAGCGGACCGAAACCGGTGCCGCCTCCCATCAGAATAACCGGGCGGGATGACTGTTCGCGCAGAAAAAAATTGCCGAAGGGGCCCTCCAGCCGCAACATGGATTTATCCGGCATCTGGTCAAACAGATAACCGGTAAACAAACCACCCGCAACATGACGTACATGAAACTCCAGCATGTTGTCGGCATGGGGGGCATTGGCCATGGAAAAGGCACGGCGTTTG
>JAUPMA010000186.1 GCA_030836935.1 Pseudomonadota bacterium
TATCTCAAGCGCATTACCGATGACGTGAAGCTGGCCAGACCAATGAATATTGCCGTTGATTGCGGCAATGGCGTTGCCGGAAAAATTGCGCCTGAATTATTCCGTCGCATGGGCTGCAAGGTTACCGAACTGTTTTGTGAAGTGGATGGCAACTTTCCCAATCATCATCCAGATCCAAGCAAACTGGAGAACCTGAAGGATTTGTGTAAAGCCATCGAACAAAACAAACACGATATTGGTCTGGCATTTGATGGCGATGGTGATCGTGTTGGTATTGTTGATAACAAACAACACATTATATTCCCTGATCGCCAGATGATTCTGTACGCTGAAGATGTGCTGTCACGCAATCCCGGCGCGCAGGTTATTTACGACATCAAGTCCAGTTACCATCTGGGCAACGCAATAAAGAAAATGGGCGGTGATGCGCTGATGTGGAAGACTGGCCATTCACTGATCAAGGCCAAGATGAAAGAAACCGGCGCACTGCTCGCTGGCGAAATGTCCGGCCATATCTTCTTCAAGGAACGCTGGTACGGATTTGATGATGGCCTGTATGCAGCGGCACGCATGCTGGAAAGTCTCAGCAAGAAAAAAGGAACAGCCGCAGAAATTTTTGGCCAGCTGCCAGACAGCTGCAACACACCGGAACTGCAAATCAAATTCAGGGAAGGGGAACATTACAAATTCATGGAAAATTTTAACAAACAGGCAAAGTTCCCAGATGCCGTGGACATCTCAACCATTGACGGCATGCGCGTCACCTGGAAAAAAGGCTGGGGGCTAGTGCGTCCTTCCAACACTACACCGAGCCTGGTATTGCGCTTTGAAGCTGAAGATGAAACCAGCCTGAAAGAAGTCCAGGCAAAATTCCGCGAACAAATGTCGAAAATTGATGCGCAATTAAAACTGCCGTTTTAGTCTTTTCGGCACAGAGACACGGAATCACAGAGACTTTTTGATTGATATCTGTTGCTCTGTGTCTCTGCGCCTCTGTGTCAAAATATTTTATTTCCGGAGACTCACACTTGGACAATATCACTGCCCAAACCACCGCAAGAGTTTTATCTGAAGCCTTGCCCTATATTCAACGCTTCCATAACAAAACACTGGTCATTAAATATGGCGGCAACGCCATGACCGATCCTGTATTAAAAGCCGCCTTTGCACGCGACGTGGTGTTACTGAAAGCCGTCGGCATGAATCCGGTTGTGGTACACGGCGGTGGCCCGCAAATTGAAGAATTGTTGAAACGTGTCGGCAAAAAAGGCGAATTCATTCAGGGCATGCGTGTTACCGATGATGAAACCATGGACATAGTTGAAATGGTTCTGGGCGGACAGGTCAACAAGGATATTGTAAATCTGATTAACCAGGCCGGTGGCAAGGCCGTTGGCCTGACCGGCAAGGATGGCAATTTTATTCGCGCCAGAAAACTGATGATGGAATCAAAAGACAAGCCGGGCGAGGTGATTGATGTTGGCCAGGTTGGCGATGTGACAAAAATTGATCCGAGCCTGATTGCCTTTCTCGATTCCGGTGATTTCATTCCGGTGATTGCACCCATCGGCGTCGGTGACAAGGGCGAAACCTACAATATCAATGCCGATGTAATTGCCGGCAAACTGGCAGAAGTATTGAAGGCCGAAAAACTGATATTGCTCACCAACACGCCCGGTGTACTCGACAGGAATGGCCAGCTGCTTACCGGCCTGACACCGCGCGGCATTGATGAGCTGGTAAGAGATGGCACATTATCCGGCGGCATGCTGCCAAAAATCAGTTCAGCGCTGGATGCGGCGCGCGCCGGCGTCAAATCGGTACACATTATCGATGGCCGGGTTGAACACGCCATTTTGCTGGAATTATTTACCGACGCCGGGGTGGGTACGCTGATTCACGGATAACGGATTACCGGAAAAGAGGTAACCGGCGAATCACCCCTTCCGGCACGGTTACTTTTTTATTGCGCCGCAGGCAAAGGTGTTACTGGCCGTGATGGCGGTATGCCTTTCAGCTCACGAAACCGTTTCAGGTCTTCCTCGAATTTGCGGTTGATTTCCTTGCGCTCTTCCTGCTTGGATTCTACATATTTGAAATTGTTTTCCAGTTGATGACTTATGGAATTTTTTTCCTTGTAAAGATTCTCCGGCACTTCACGTCCGGATTTTTCGAGAAGGGAAATACGTTCATTCAATTCTTTCATCTTGCGCTCGCCATCCTTGATATTGCTTTCTGCCAGCTGGATTTGCGAATCAACTGCTGACACGCGATCATTGCGTGCAATTTCAATATCCCTCTCCGTGGTAAATGTATCCAGCAGTACACGGTCACGCAATTCCTGTTTTTTGCTCTCGATCAGTTTGGCATTTCTTGCCGAATCGATGGCCGCCTTTTCCTGTTTCTCCCTTTCAATCTGTTCCTGTGATTTGACATCTTTTACCACTACACCCTGTTCATTCAGCACGGCGCGTTTCTGATTCCGGTATTCGTCAGGCACTTCGTCGCCATAATGCACCTGGCCTTTTTCATCCGTCCATTTATTCAATGCGGCCTGCGCTGTTGCGGCCAGTCCTGACAAAACCAGTATGAAAATAATTCGGGGGGTCATATTGCCAATCTCCACTCAATACATAAACAATGTCACACAGTATATACGCCGGGTTAGTTTTTTTCCCGGCAACATTTTCCTGGGGATACCTGACCTTGGCGTGGCACGATCATTTACTGCTTTTTGTTATTTCACTGCTGGCAAATCTGTTTTCTGCCCTGGCTGGCGGCGGCGCCGGGCTTATACAGCTGCCGGCGCTGATTTTTCTCGGCCTGCCATTTTCCATTGCCCTGGCCACTCACAAGGTGGCTACCGTTGCTCTTGGTGTGGGCGCCACCCTGCGCCACATGCGCGGCGGCAATCTTGAACGGAAATTTTCCCTGTACATACTTGCCTGCGGCCTGCCCGGGGTAATTGCAGGCGCCAGTTTTATTTTGCATGTGCCCGATTTCATGGCGCGGATCGCGCTGGGTTTTCTCACCATGGGGCTGGGTATTTATTCGGCCCTGTCACCGGAACTTGGCCAGCAAATACAAATGCGCAACCGTCACCCGCAAGGCATGATAACTGGCGGCCTGGCAATTTTTTTAATTGGCGTACTGAATGGATCACTGACTTCCGGAACGGGCCTGTTTTTAACCCTGTGGCTGGTGCGCTGGTTTGGTCTGGATTACAAATCCGCCGTAGCTTACACACTGGTGCTGGTGGGCCTGTTCTGGAACGCCAGTGGTGCCATCACGCTGGGCATACAGGGTGAGATTCACTGGCTATGGCTGCCGGCCCTGTTGCTGGGTTCTGTCATCGGTGGTTATCTTGGCGCACATCTGGCCATTATCCACGGTAATAAAATCATCAAGCGCAGTTACGA
>JAUPMA010000187.1 GCA_030836935.1 Pseudomonadota bacterium
ACATCCTGGGTGGGCTTTTCCACGAAGCGCGAGACGCGGCGCACCGGGGTGGCAGATCCGGCCGCATCATTTTGGTGTGGAAAATATTTTCCTGATACACATTCACGTCAATCATCTGGTAACGGCTGCTTGTATCATCCGCAATAAAATTCTGGATGGAATTGATTTCGTGATCAATGTACAGCTTGCGGCCTTTTACATCGCGGGTGAAACCGCGCACACGGTAATCGAGAATCACGATATCCGAATCAAAACTGTGAATAAGATAGTTCAGCGCTTTCAGAGGCGAAATACGGCCACAGGTTGAAACATCGATATCCACACGAAAGGTGCTCAGACCATTTTCCGGGTGCGATTCAGGATAGGTGTGAACCGTAAGATGGCTCTTGTCGAGGTGCGAGACCACCGAATCTTTCAGCGGGCCGGGTTCTTCCTCGTTGGAGATATGCAGGGATTTAACCGGCTCTTCGGAAATGAGCATGGTGACGCTGGCACCTTGCGGATCGTAATCCTGATGCGCGATATTCAGAATGTTTGCGCCAATAATATTGCTGACATCCGTCAGAATCTTGGTCAGACGCTCGGCGTTGTACACCTCATCGATGTACTCAATGTATTTTTTTCTGTCGACTGCAGTACTGGTATAGGCAATATCATAAATATTGAAGCTCAGTGTTTTAGTGAGGTTATTGAAACCTTGCAGCTTGAGTTTGCTTATTGCCAATGCCGCGCTCTCCAGGTTGGGTGACACAAGGGGCCGAATTGTAAGGCATGGGGGGACGTGGCTCAATCGCAAAAAACGCGGCGACGCGCGGCCAGCCAGGCATCCTGTCCAAAAGCGCGACAGATCACCATGGGCAAGGCACAGGAACCAACAGACAACAGCCGGTCATGAAAATCCTTGAGACTGAACCCCGGTTGCTGCGCCTGCTGCTCGCGCAAGGCACGGATCAGCGCCCAGCCGGTAGCATAGCTCATGGGCACGCCGGGATTCTGTGTATACCAGGCCAGATCTGCCCTGGCTTCATCAATGGTAAAACCCAGCTCACGGCACATGCGTTGCGCGGCGGCCTCCACACTCAGGCCACAGCAATGCAGCTCGACATCCAGCATCACCCGCAGCGCCCGCCACAGGCGATCATGCAGCAGCATCAGCCGATGCTCCGGGCGATCCAGGAAGCCCTGCTCCTGCATCAAATCTTCGCAATACAGTGCCCACCCCTCATACAGCGTTGCCGAGGCATTGAGCAGGCGCGGCAGACTGTTGACCGGATTCTGGTTGGCGGTGACAAATTGCAGATGATGTCCGGGAAAAGCCTCGTGCACGCTGGTGAGGTCAATCGACACCCGGTTATGCGCCAGCAAATGGCCTTCGGACACAGCCGGCGTCACATAATAATGTCCACGTTGCTGCGGATCGCTGTAACACGGTTCTTCATAGGCGGCAAAAGGAATTTCATGGCGCAGATACTCCGGCGTGTGTATCACTTTCAGGGTTTGCTGCACTGGCAGATTCACCAGCTGTCTGGCGGCAATAAAATCACTCGCCGCCCTGATGCTGTGACGATAGGCATCCAGCACGGCATCCGGCCCGCCTCGCGGATAATCATCGCGGATATCCGCCAGCGCCTGTTCCACGTCATCGTCACCGCGCATGTCTCGCGTCAGCGCCTGCAATTGCGCACGGGTTTCATTGAATAATCTTTCACCGAAAGCATGCAGCGCATCCGGTTCCACATCCAGAAAATGTTTTTCCCGCAACAGGCTGCGAAATTCCGCCGCACCACAGGCAAAACTTCCGCGTGCTCCGGGTGCCAGATCTTGCTGCAAAAAATGCGCAAAATCATCAAGCGCCGAGGCTGCTTCATCACACAAGGGTTGCAGGCGCGCCGGATTCTGGAATTTCTGCATCACCAGAGGATGTTTTTGCAGAGCGCGAAAATATCCGACACCGGCCCGTGCCTGCATAATGGCGCTGTGCAACCAGTCAGCTGAAATACGTTCTGGATGTTGCGCGAGATAAACACGCGCACCGCGCAAATAATCCGGTATCTGCTGCATGCGATGCTTGAAAGCGGCGTGCAAATTTTCGACAGGGCGAATCAGTAACTGGTGAATGGCATTAACCGGCACAAAATCCTGCGGCCGGGTATAGCGCCAGTCGTGATCCAGCAACTGATGCAACTCCCAGGCCGTTGCGTTATAGAGCAGTGAAAAATCAATCTGCGCATCCAGATCCAGCGCAGCAAAATCCAGTTCATCCAGCGATGACAAAAGTTTTTCATCCAGTGAAATCAGGGCACCGGTCTGGTCATCGGCATAAGGACGCAACAGCTCCTCGTAACCATGCACGCCAGCCTGCACGGCGGCTTCAGGATGAAAACGAAACCAGGCAGTGTAATAACCGGCAAGCAGTTCGTTAAATATCTGCTGCGCAGCTTTGTCCGGCATTTCAGTCTTCCACGATCTCGAAATCGTGGGTAATTTCCGCTGTCTTCGCCAGCATCAGCGACACTGAACAATATTTTTCGGCTGAAAGCTTCACCGCTTTTTCCACCTGTTTTTCGCTCAGCCCCTTGCCCTTGACGATGTAGTGCGCATGAATTCTGGTGAACACCTTGGGCACCTCATCGGCGCGCTCCGCCGTCAGCTCAATGATGCAATCGGTAATCGGCTGTCGCGCCCGCTGCAAAATCATTACCACATCAAATGCCGTGCAGCCGCCCATGCCAATCAGCACCATTTCCATGGGCCGTGCCGCCAGGTTGCGGCCACCCGATTCCGGTGCGCCATCCATCACCACGGAATGTCCGCTTTCCGATTCACCAATAAACGACATGTGATCCAGCCATTTAACCCGTGCTTTCATACGCTCAGCCTTTGTAATCTCTGATTATTAATCGTTATGATATGATACCTGTGCCCACACAGTGGGCGTACCACACTGCTCCAGGATCGTTTACAAGGACAACAGCATGACACTGATTCCAAAAATCGATCAGACCAACCCGTCACTGGAAAGACTGCTCGCGCATTGCCACAAGAAAACCTATTCTGCCAAGCGCAACATCATTCATGAGGGCGACAAGCCACACAGCCTTTACTATATCACCAAGGGTTCGGTGACTGTACAAACGGAAAATGACGAAGGCGCTGAAATCATTCTCGCTTATCTCAACGAGGGCGATTTTTTTGGCGAAGCAGGCCTGTTCAAGGAAAACCTGGACCGCAGCGCCATGGTGATTACCCGCGCGCCATCCGAAATTGCAGAAATCACTTATGTGCAATTTCGCAAACTGGTACAGGAGGATCCCGAAATTCTCTATCTGCTGGCCGGCCAGATTTTTGACCGACTGATCAAAACCAGCCAGCGGGTACGCGATCTGATTTTTCTTGATGTATCAGGACGCATTGCCCGCACCTTGCTTGATCTTTCCAAACAGCCCGATGCCATGACACATCCCGATGGCATGCAAATCAAGATTACCCGTCAGGACATCGCCAAGATTGTTGGCTGTTCACGCGAAATGGCCGGCCGCGTATTGAAAGAACTGGAAGACGAGAAACTGATTGAAGCACATGGCAAAACCATTGTGGTACATGGAACAAGGTGAAACAGTACAAAGGTTAAAGTTTAAAGTAGCAAGGAAAAGCCATCACACTCTTTTGTGCTATGCCTTCTTGAGTCCAAACAACTCCGCCATTTTTTCACCGGGATCTTCAGCGCGCATAAACGCCTCACCCACCAGAAACGCATTCACCTTATGATTGCGCATCAATACCACATCCTGCGACGACAGGATGCCGCTTTCAGTCACCAGCAAACGATCAGCTGGCACACTATCCAGCATATCCAGTGTTGTATTCAGGCGGAGTTCAAACGTTCTTAAATTGCGGTTATTGATA
>JAUPMA010000188.1 GCA_030836935.1 Pseudomonadota bacterium
ATGAACCGGGTATTGTAGGTGTCTATGACCAGACTTCCGCGCCACCGCCGCAGGCCGCTGTTATCCCTGCAGGGGAAAGCGTAAAACTGACGCTGGAATTGCAGGAAAAAGATGCCAACACCCTGCTGGTCGTCAGCGACGAGAATGGCAAGCCGGTTAGCGGCGGACTGGCTTATGACGCCATGCAAATGCTGGCAAAATTACTCAGGTAAATGAGGCAAAAAAAACCGGGTGCAACGCCCGGTTTTTTTATCAGGTTTTTGTTTTGTCACTCACAATCATGGCGTAGGCAGAATGATTGTGGATGGATTCGAAATTCTCGGATTCCAGAATGTAGGAAACAATGCGGTCGTCCTCATTCAGTTTTGCCGCCACGTCACGCACCATGTCTTCAACAAATTTCGGGTTGTCGTAAGCGCGTTCAGTGACATATTTTTCGTCGGGACGTTTCAGCAAGCCGTACAGTTCGCAGGAGGCTTCTTTCTCGACAATATCAATCAGGTCTTCAATCCACACAAAACCGTTGGTGCGCACATTCACGGTGACGTGAGAACGCTGGTTGTGCGCGCCGTAATCCGAAATCTTTTTGGAACAGGGGCAAAGACTGGTAACCGGTACCACGACTTTTACCGATACGCAGCTTTTGCCGTTTTTGCGTTCGCCGATAAAGGTTACATCGTAATCCAGCAAACTCTGCACGCCGCTGACGGGCGCGGTTTTATTAACAAAATACGGAAAGTTCATTTCGATATGGCCGCATTCGGCATCCAGGCGATCGGTTACTTCTTTCAGCATTTCACGGAACGACTGCACCGTAAGTTCGCGTTCGTGGCTGTTGAGGATTTCTACAAACCGCGACATGTGTGTGCCCTTGAAATGATGCGGCAGGTCAACATACATGTTGAAGGTGGCGATGGTGTGCTGGATATGGCCGGAGCGGTCCTTGATCTGTACCGGATGCCGGATGGCCTTGATGCCCACCTTGTTGATGGCAATGTGTCGGCGGTCCTTGCTGTTCTGCACGTCGGGGATGGCGGTTGCGTCGTTCATGTCAGTTCTCTTCGGTGTAGCGGACGCAGGCCCGCTCGGTTTCCCACAGGGTGACGGCACGTACTTTGACATGATCGGTATTTACCAGCCGGCCGATTTCGCCATACAAATAAGCGGCGATGTTTTCGGCGGTAGGGTTGATCATGTCAAAGGGCGCGACATCGTTCAAATACTGGTGATCGAGCCGGTTGCACACTTCATTGGCTGCTTTCTTCATCTGCTTGAAATCAATGGCAATGCCAATGTCATTCAGTTTGGTAGCCACCACTTCCAGCTCCACTTTCCAGTTGTGACCATGCATGCGGGCGCAGGCGCCGGGATAGTTCCGCAGTGTGTGCGCCGAGGCAAAGTCAGTAACGATTTTCAGATTGTACAGAGCGGGCATGAGAATAACCTACTAAATTAGTCGGGATTTTATCCGGGTATATCAATGTAAGCAAATAGTAATAAGGCTGAAGTAAAAGCTTTTGACACAGAGACGCGGAGGCACGGAGAAAAAGACAGAGGAAAAATCTTGGTTAAAAAACCTCTGTGCCTCTGTGTCTTTGCGTCAAAATCATTTGTCTTCGGCCTTCAGTCTATTTTCAACCGCACTCACTATGCCCGACGCATCCAGCCCGCACTGCGCCAGCAACTGGCTGGAACTGCCCTGCTCGATAAAGTGATCGGGCAGGCCGAGGTTGAGTACCGGACAGGTAATACCGGCGGCTTGCAGGTATTCATTCACGGCGCTGCCGGCACCGCCCATCACCACGTTTTCTTCAATCGTCACCAGCAACTTGTGCTGTTGTGCGAGTTGCTGCACCAGTTCGGTGTCCAGCGGTTTGACGAAGCGCATGTTGGCGACGCTGGCATTGATTTGTTCGGCCGCGGCGAGTGCCGGTGTCAGCATGCTGCCGAAGGCGAGAATGACTACATCTTTACCGGTGCGGCGGATTTCACCCTTGCCCACAGGCAAGGCCACCATATCCGGTTGCACAGCCACGCCCGGACCCTGGCCGCGCGGATAGCGTACCGCCGCCGGGCCGTTGTGCATAAAGCCGGTATAGAGCATTTGCCGGCATTCGTTTTCGTCGGCCGGCACCATGATCAGCAGATTGGGAATGCAGCGCATAAAGCTCAGATCAAAATTGCCGGAATGGGTCGGGCCATCGGCGCCCACCAGCCCGGCCCGATCAATGGCAAACAGCACCGGCAGGTTTTGCAGCGCAATGTCGTGAATCAGCTGGTCGTAGGCGCGCTGCAAAAAGGTGGAATAAATCGCCACCACCGGTTTGATGCCTTCGCAGGCCATGCCGGCGGCCAGGGTCAGTGCATGCTGTTCGGCAATGCCGACATCATGATAACGAGCCGGAAAACGCCCGGAAAATTCCACCAGCCCGGAACCTTCGCACATGGCCGGGGTAATGGCCGCGAGGCGCTCATCCTGTGCGGCCATGTCGCACACCCATTGTGAAAAAATCTGCGTGTAGGTGATGCCGCTTGCCTTGCCGAGCTTGTTGCCGGTTTCCGGATCGAAACTGCCCACGCCGTGAAACAGGCAGGGATTGTCCTCGGCCGGCGGATAGCCCTTGCCTTTTTTGGTGGTGATGTGCAGCAGCCGCGGGCCGCTGTGGTTTTTCAGGTTGCGCAGCATGGTAACGAGAGTGGGAATGTCATGCCCGTCCACCGGACCGTAGTAATTGAAACCCAGTTCCTCGAACAGCGTACCGGGCACGATCATGCCCTTTACATGTTCCTCGGTGCGCTTGGCCAGTTCCCAGACATTGGGGAAGGTGGAAAGTACGCGCTTGCTGCCGCTGCGCACGGTGGAGTAGAGCTTGCCCGACATCAGCTTGGCCAGGTGTTTCGACAGGCCGCCAACATTGGGCGA
>JAUPMA010000189.1 GCA_030836935.1 Pseudomonadota bacterium
ATGATCGACAATTACGACTCCTTCACCTACAACCTGGTGCAATATTTTGGCGAACTTGGTGCGGATGTGGTCGTGCATCGCAATGACAAAATCACGATTGATGAAATTGAAAAACTCAATCCCGAACGCATTGTAGTGTCGCCCGGCCCGTGCACGCCGAATGAGGCCGGTATTTCCATGGCGGCGATCAGACATTTTGCAGGCAAGAAACCGATACTGGGTGTGTGTCTCGGGCATCAGAGTATTGGTCAGGTGTTTGGCGGCAAAATTGTTCGTGCGCGTGAAACCATGCATGGCAAAACTTCCATGATCTATCACAGTGGGGTGGGTGTGTTCAGTGGATTGAAATGTCCATACGAAGCTACGCGCTATCACTCTTTGGTGATTGTAAATAACAGGGTGCCGGATTGTCTGGAAATAACTGCCTGGTCACAAAATGCAGATGGGAGCGTGGATGAAATCATGGGCGTGCGTCACAAGCAATATGCCATTGAAGGTGTGCAGTTTCATCCCGAGTCCATACTTACCGAACATGGACATGATTTGCTGAGGAATTTCTTGAGAATCTGATTTTTGACACAGAGGCACGGAGGCGCAGAGGAATGAATATAAATGATTTGACGGGATGTGTTATTGGATTGGCTGTTGAAGTGCATAAGCAGTTGGGGCCAGGGTTATTGGAAAGTGTATATCATAAATGTCTGGAATATGAGTTGGTGCAGCATGGGTTGCAGGTTCAGAGTGAAATTGTTTTGCCCGTGCGGTACAAGACAATGACCTTCCAAAATGCATACAGAATAGATCTGCTGGTCGAAGACAGGCTGGTTGTTGAATTAAAGGCTGTGGAAAAAGTGCTGCCGGTGCATGGAGCGCAATTACTTTCTTATCTCAAATTGAGCAACTATGAATTAGGGTTATTGATGAATTTTAATGTCTCGCGATTAACAGATGGTGTGAAACGAATAATAAATCCTCTCTGTGACTCTGCGCCTCTGTGTCAAAAAAAGGTAACAAATCATGGATATGCAATCAGCCATTAAAGCTGTAACCGAGCGTCAAGATTTATCGCATCATCAAATGACTCAGGTGATGCAGTTGATCATGACCGGCCAGGCAACGCCGGCGCAGGTTGGCGGTTTTTTGATTGGTTTGCGCATGAAAGGCGAAACCGTGGATGAAATAACCGCCGCCGCCGCTGTGATGCGCGAATTGTCGACAAAGGTTTCTGTGCCGCAGGAATATCTGGTGGATACCTGTGGTACCGGTGGCGATGCATCCGGCAGTTTCAATATTTCAACGGCATCGGCTTTTGTTGTGGCGGCTGCCGGTGCGCGCGTGGCCAAGCATGGTAATCGTTCGGTTTCCAGCAAGTCTGGCAGTGCCGATGTGCTGGAAGCGGCGGGTGTTAATCTGGATATCACGCCGGAAAAAGTGGCGGAATGTATTAACCACGTCGGTGTCGGATTTTTGTTTGCAGTGAAACACCACAATGCCATGAAGCATGCGATTGGCCCGAGAAGGGAAATGGGTGTGCGCACCATCTTTAATATATTGGGGCCATTGACCAATCCGGCCTCGGCACCCAATCAGGTGATTGGTGTATTCAGCAAGCAATGGGTTGAGCCGCTGGCGCAGGTTCTGAAGCAATTAGGCAGCCGTCATGTGATGGTGGTGCATGCTGAAGATGGCATGGATGAGATCAGCATTGGCAGTGCAACCCATGTGGCAGAATTAAAAAACGGTGACATCAGAACCTACACTATCAAACCGGAAGATTTCGGTTTTCAGCGCGCCAGTCTTGATGCGCTGAAAGCCGCAGATGCCCAGGCAAGTCTGGCAATTATCAAATCTGTACTGGGTAATAAAAGCGGTGCAGCAAAAGATATTGTTTGCCTGAATGCTGGCGCGGCCATTTATATTTCAGGTGTTGCGAATTCACTGGCTGCGGGCATTGAGAAAGCCAAGGCTGTGATTACCGATGGCAGCGCCCTGAAGAAAATGGATGCGCTGGTTCAGTATTCAAAGGGTTGTTAAAGAATTACATGTCCGGAAATACTCCTGATATCCTGAAAAAAATTCTTCAGCGCAAGCATGAAGAAATTGCCGAACGTTTGCGGCAAGTGAGTCTGGAGCAGTTAAAGCAGCGGGCGCAGGCGGCCTTGCCGCCCCGTGGATTTATCAATGCAATTGCCGAGAAAATAAAACAGGGCAAACCCGGTATTATTGCCGAAATCAAAAAAGCCTCACCCAGCAAGGGTGTGATTCGCGAGAATTTTGATCCGGTTGAAATCGCGAAAAGTTATGAACAGTATGGTGCGGCCTGTTTATCAATTCTGACGGATCGTGATTTTTTTCAGGGACATGAGGATTATCTGCAACAGGCACGCGCGGCGACAAGCCTGCCGGTGATACGCAAGGACTTTATTATTGATCCCTATCAGGTGCATGAGGCGCGTGCGATCAATGCGGATTGTATTTTGCTGATTGTGGCGGCAATGGATGATGCGAAGCTGAATGAATTGCTGGCGTTGGCGCATGAACTGGGCATGGATGTGCTGATGGAAGTGCACGACAGGGAAGAAATGCGGCGCGCCATTAATAGCGGCGCCAGACTCATTGGCATCAACAACCGCAATTTAAGAACATTTGAACTCAGCCTGGATACGACACTGGATATGCTGGATAGTGTGCCGGCTGATCGTATGCTGGTGACCGAAAGCGGCATCCTGTCGCCGCAGGAT
>JAUPMA010000190.1 GCA_030836935.1 Pseudomonadota bacterium
CAACAACACTTTAAGGAAGGAAAAACGGGAATAGACGGATTTCATTTTCGATACCTCCATGTTTTAAGTGAGCGTGCAGTATAGACACCGGATTATCTTGATGTCTATATAAAATCTACCCCGTACTCATGAAACGATTGAAGCCGCTCACATTTATTTATCCTGATTGTGAGCATGTAAGAAGGCGCTTATACATTTCAGTCAAATATTTTATGCCCGGATGTGTGCCAGTACAGTAATCAATCCACTGCCTGTGATGGCAATCAACCAGTCATTAAAATGTAACGGTTGCAGGTGCAACCAGGAGGAAAGTGGCGACTGGATAAGCACTAACGCCGATATAATCGTCAACGCCGCAACAATACGCGATACAGTTGTTTTTAATCCGCTCAACGATACGGTTAACCCGGCACTGCCCGAACACAATATAGCCAACGCCATGGAGCGCGCATGTTCAATGTTCCGTCCTATGCCAAGACTGTAAACATAACCGCCAATCAGTATGATGGTGAGTAATGTACCAACCAGTGTGATGGTGATCCATTCTGTGCGTGAAAAGAATTGCGTTCTGGAACGGTGTTTTTTGTGCGGTAACTCATCGTTTGCGGGCAATTGCTGAAACACCAGTAATGCGGTGGGATGAATAATGAGTTCCAGCCAGACAATATGGACGGGTAAGTACAACAGTGGAAATCCGGCCAGCGGAATCACCGCTGCACTCGCCACCAGCGGTATATGCACCATCAGCAAATAAGCAAAACTCAGGCGCAGGTTTTTGAATAATTGCGCACCTTCGGCAATAGCACGCACGATGGTGCGAAAATTATCATCCAGTAAAACCACGGCGGCTACTTCACGCGCGGCCTGTGTGCCACGCTCACCCATGGCAATGCCGACATCGGCAATCTGCAATGCCGGCACATCATTCACGCCATCGCCGGTTACCGCCACAATTTCGCCTGCGGCCTGCAACTGCTGAACAAAATGCAGTTTTTGTGATGGAATACTGCGTGCAATAACATCTATCTTTTGAAGATTAACGACCAGGTGATCGTGATGTTGTATTTCATCAGCGGTTACAACGCGTGGATTGCCCTGGCCTATACCGAGTTCCATCGCAACGGCGCGTGCAGTCAGCGGATGATCGCCGGTAATCATGATGATGTGTATGCCCGCCTGCTGGCACTGGCGAACCGAATCGGCAACACCTTCGCGAACAGGGTCTTCGAATGCAATTAACCCGGCGTATTCAAAATCTTTTTCCGGCTCGTGATCCGTCCAGGTTCGCATATCGAAAATACGACTGGCACAGGCAATCACCTTGTGACCTTCTGCTGCAAGCTGATTGGCTTTGTTAAGAAGTTCTTGTCGTGCTCTTGCTGTTAGCGCACATTGGTTAAAAATTATTTCCGGTGCGCCTTTGACAACGGCCATCAATTGATTGCCGTCACTTCTGATCAACGCGGTTTCGCGTTTACGGTCCTCAGTGAATGGAAACGTGGCGAGATGCCGAATGGATTGCGGGTTAATTTCTGCCGCAGTAAAAATGGCCTGATCCAGTGGATCGTTACTGTCACCGCGCGAAGCGCTGGCTGCAATATGCAACAATGTTTCCCGGTTATGATTCGTTGCCGGATAAACATGCATCAGGCTGAGATACCCCAGTGTCAGCGTGCCTGTTTTATCGGAACAGATAGTGCTGATGCGTCCGATATTTTCAACCGCCACGGCACGACGCACCAATGCCCTACGCCGTGCCAGCCGATACACACCAACACCGAGAAAAAAAGTAAACACTACCGGAAACTCTTCCGGCAAGGCGGCAACGGCCAGAGTCATCGCACTCACCAGTGCATCCAGCAAACCAAAACCCTGCATCCATCGCACCCACGCCACCAGCAAACACAATATTGCGGCAGCAACCAGCAACAAGGTAACAAGATTTGTAATGGCAAGTTGCAATGGTGTTTTGGCGTGACGTCCCTGTAGCGCCGTGCGCACTATTTCACCGTAAAATGTATCGTTGCCTGTGAATATCACCCGCAGATGCAAATTACCGGTCAGCAAACGTGTACCGGCAAATCCCCAGTGCGTATCCGCTACCAATGTATCGCCTGCCTGCGGCAACA
The DNA here is from genome assembly GCA_030836935.1 of Pseudomonadota bacterium. Lineage (GTDB taxonomy): Bacteria > Pseudomonadota > Gammaproteobacteria > SZUA-229 > SZUA-229 > JACPVK01. The sequence continues at coordinate 2,130 of JAUPMA010000190.1, forward strand.
AATCAGTTTTATATTTGCGAACCGGAAAGGCTTCTCCGTTGAGTGCTGATTCATCAATTTGCACATCATGGCTGCTGACAATAATGCCATCAGCAGGAAAATATTCATTGGCTTCCAGCACTACCAGATCGCCCGGCACCAGATCAATACTTGCGACAGTTTGCAATTGGCCATCCCGGATAACACGTGATGTGACGGCAAGCCGACCACCCAAACTGGCAACCGATGCTTGTGTACGGCGATGCAGATAGGCATCCATTCCCGCCAAAGGCAAAATGGCAATAGCAAGAATGATGGCTTCACGATACTCAGCGATAATAATGAAAAGACTGCTGGTGATTACCAAAAACCACAACATGGGATCGCGTAAGGTATCGCGCAACAAATCCAGCCAGCTGGCGACAGGTGCTTGCAAGATATTATTCGCGCCGTAACCTGAACGCCGCACCAGCACGTCGTTTGCTGTCAGATTATTTTCTGGCCCGGTTAAACCGGAAACCCGCACATAAGGTACTTGACGCATCATATTATTGGCACTGCGTGTTGATTCCTGTTGTCATGCATCCAGAATAGATGCGCCACGCCTGACCAGCCATTTGCGCATTTCATCCACTGCAAAAATAATAACGGCTGCCGCGGCAATCAGCGGCCAGTATTGCATTGCAATCGGCGCCGTTGTAAACACTTGATGCAAATCGGGTACATAGACAATAGTGAAAATAAATACCAGTTCAAACACAATACCGGCCATGATCCAGGGATTGAAACGTGACAAATAGGCGAAAGCACTTTGCCGGCTGGTGCGACAGGCCATGACATTGCCTATCTGGCAAAAAATAATGGTTGCCAGAAAAGCGCCCGCAGCTTGCATGTATAAATAATTGTCTGCACTCATGGGTTCACCATACTGCCAGCCGCCATCAAACAATATGGTAAAAAATACGCAAAAGGCCAGTATCGCTTCCATCAAACCAATAATGACGTAACTGTGAATGAATGTTTTGTAATTAACCAGTCGCTCGAAATGCGCGCGCGGCCGCCGTTGCATCACATCTTTTTCCGGGCGTTCATTACCCAGCCCCATGGCAGGAAGAATATCGGTGATTAAATCAATACAGAGTATTTGTATCACGGTAATGGGTAGCGGTATGGGTAATAAAACATAAGCAATGTATGGCATGATTTCCGGCACATTACTGGCAAGTACATAGCTGATAAACTTTCGGATATTTTCATAAACCGTGCGCCCCTGCTCCACGGCCTTGACGATGGTTGCAAAGTTATCATCCAGCAAAATAATATCAGCGGCTTCCCGCGCGACATCCGTGCCTTTCTTGCCCATGGCGACACCAATATCAGCACGCTTCAGCGCCGGGGCGTCATTCACGCCATCACCAGTCATGGCAACAACTTCACCCATTTCCTTTAGTGCTTCAACTATGTGGAGCTTTTGTTCAGGTGCAATGCGTGCAAAGGCTACATCGTGGGTCTTTAATACGGCAATTAACGATTCAAGGCTCATGCGCTCAAGTTGTTCGCCTGAAATCACATGCGGGTTTTCTGCAATCCCGAGTTTTTGTGTGATATAGGCGACGGTTTCTGCGGTATCGCCACTCATCACGACAATTTTGATACCGGCCGATTTGCAGGCAGCCACCGCTGCCGGGACTTCCGCACGTGGCGGGTCCGTCATGATGACCAGTCCAACGAACACCATATTGTTTGCAACCGCATCCGGTTTATCCACCACATGATAAGCCAGGGCCATGACACGTAAACCGTTTCCGGCATACCCACTGGATTTTTGCAACAGCAACTCTTTTTCTGCCTCGCGCAAAGGACGAACAAAACCTTCTGCATAGACATCGCAGCATTTATCGATTACAACTTCGGCGGCGCCCTTGGCGAACAACAGCATGGCACCGCCTGGTGTCTGAAATGTTGTCGCCATGATGCGGCTGTGTACATCAAACTGATCGGTATGCAGCAAGGTGAATTTTTTCCGTATGGCTTCATAACCGGAATGCCGTTGTACAAAATCGGCCATGGCCACTTCGGTTGGATCGCCACTTAAATGATGGCTACCCTTTTCATTTACGGTCATCACAGCATTGTTGCACAGCGCCATGATTTGCTGCGCCATATCCAGCGCCTTGTTGTGTAACAAATGAAGGTTAGTACCGTCTTCTTCTGTAAAATCAAGATAGAGTTTTTCAACATGCAGTTGATTCTTTGTGAGTGTTCCGGTTTTGTCTGTGCAAATGACGGTGGTGCTGCCCAGCGTTTCGACCGAACGAATATCTTTTATCAGTGCGTTGTATTTCGCCATGCGCAGCGATGCCTGGGTGAGCGCCATGGTAACAGTCGGCAATAAACCTTCCGGCACATTGGCCACAATAATGCCGATGGCAAATACCAGGTTGGTAAAAAATGTATTGCCGATGCTGAAGCCAATGAAAAAGAAAAATACCCCTACCACAACCGAGAAGATGGTTATTTTTCTTACAAAGTCATGCAGATCGGAAGAG
>JAUPMA010000191.1 GCA_030836935.1 Pseudomonadota bacterium
CAGTTTTGCCTGCTGCAACATCATGCTTTGCGCCTGATCACGCTGTTTTTCGCTGGCCTTGAGGGTCTTGGCCAGATATTTGAATGACTGTTCCAGTTGCAGCAATTCTTCGGCTGCCTGTTCGGGCTGGTTCAAACGGAATACCACGCTTTTTTCACCGTCTGCATAACGCTTCAGTACATCGGATAATTTTGCAATTGGATTGGCGATATGGCGCGCGCCAAGGTTGGCCAGAATCAGACTGATCAGCAATGCCAGAACAGCAAATATCAGCAAGCCGATACGAATACGGTTAAAAGGTGCGGTAAGTTCATTTTCATCCAGTTGCAGCATCACTACCCAGCTGACCTGCTGATTGTTGTAAGGATAAAAATCCTGGTAATAAATCTGCGACTTGTCGTCCGGACTGAACGAGCCTTTCCTGTTTTTTACCAGCTGGTTCCAGATTGCCTTGTCGACCTGCTGCCACAACCGGGGTGTATTGGCATGCGGCTGGTTGAACAGAATATTTTGCCTGTCGCTATATAAAATCAAACCGTTTCGTTTCAGATTGTCTGCGTTAAGTTCAATGATTTCTATTTTGAAATGGTAACTGCGTGGCAGGGATTGCAGTAAATGATCAAGTTGCCTGCCAAGTGACTCGGCTGCGAGGAAACCCACGGCATCACCCTGCGGATCATCCAGCGGCACAATCGGATTGAGCAGCGCGGCCTGATTGTCAGCTTCGTCTGGCAAATACAGTTCGCCATACAACAATGTATGTGGCCGGAGTTTTCGTATGCGGCTGAAAAAATCCAGATCAATATTTTCTTCTGCCGTAGTGATTGTTTCCGGTTGATTGCCGGTTGCTTGTTGCTTGCCGAATTTGACCTTGACCAGTGTGTTCCCTGCCTGGTCCATCACGCGCACCGCATCAATGCCCGGAACGGAATGCTGGAAACCGGTAAGAAAAATATCAAGGCTGGCAATTTCATCAAAATAACTCGATGGAAATTCGCCCTTTACCACTTCATTCAGGGTGCCGGTAAATTGCTGCATTACCGGTGAGCTGGCCAGCGACAACATCACTTCGCGTTCGTAATTAAAACGGAACTCCAGTTCGGACACGATATTCTTCATGCCGGTCTGAATGGTGTCATACACATTTTGCCGGTAGAGTTTTTCGCTGTATGCCGTAATGCCCAGCACCAGTGCCGACAGGGGAATGACGGTGGCCAGGGATACCCAGAGAAATATGCTGCTTTTCAATCGCATAACGTTGGATAATACATGCTCTGACAAAACCTGCCGGAACCATTATGAGAAAATTCCTGAATTACCTGCTGGCACTTGCTCTGTTCAGCGTTGCCTGTCTGGTAACAGCCTGCGGTAAAACCGGTCCTTTGTATTTGCCTGATTCTCAGCCGCAGCAACCCGCGCAGCAGGAAAAATAGACGTGGATTATTTCAATTACCAGCATAACCGGCTGCATGCCGACGCCGTGGATTTAACCGCACTTGCCAGACAGCACGGCACGCCGTTATACGTTTATTCGCGCGCCACACTGGAGCGTCACTGGCACGCTTTCAATAATGCGTTTGGTACACAGCCGCATCTGGTGTGTTATGCCGTTAAAGCCAATTCGTCACTGGCCATACTGAATTTGCTGGCGCGCCTTGGCTCCGGTTTTGACATTGTTTCCGCCGGTGAGCTGGAGCGCGTGTTGCGTGCCGGCGGTGAGGCAGCCAGGGTTGTGTTTTCCGGTGTCGGCAAAAAGCCGGATGAAATGCGCTGTGCATTGCAGGCGGGTATTCGCTGCTTTAACGTGGAATCGCAGGCCGAACTGGTGGTACTCAATCGTGTGGCCGGTGAACTGGGTTTGATGGCGCCGGTATCATTGCGCGTGAATCCGGATGTGGATGCGCAGACCCATCCGTATATTTCTACCGGCCTGAAAGAAAACAAATTCGGTATCAGTCATGAAGACGCGGTGCATGTTTATCGCCAGGCCGCAGCCATGTCGAATATTCGTGTTACCGGTATTGATTGTCACATCGGCTCGCAGCTGATTCAGGTTACACCGTTTGTGGATGCGCTGAAAAAAGTGCTGGCACTGGTTGATCAGCTTGCAGCGGATGGCATTAATCTGCATCACATTGATCTGGGTGGCGGGCTTGGCATCCGTTACCGCAACGAGAATCCGCCAACACCGGCCGAGCAGATTCATGCCCTGCTGCGTGAGCTGGGCAACCGCCAGCTGGAAGTACTGGTTGAGCCGGGCCGTGCCATTGTCGGCAATGCCGGTGTTTTGGTTACCGAGGTGTTATATCTCAAGCACAACGCACACAAGAATTTTGCCATTATTGATGCGGCGATGAATGATTTGATGCGTCCGGCGCTGTACAGCGCCTGGATGGACATAGTGCCGCTGCAACCGCGAGAAGGCGAAACAAAAAACTATGACCTGGTAGGCCCGGTGTGCGAAACCGGCGACTTTCTTGGCAAGGATCGCGCGCTCAGTCTCCAGCCCGGCGATTTGCTCGCTGTGCGTTCGGCAGGTGCCTACGGTTTTTCGATGAGTTCCAACTACAACACCCGGCCGCGCGCCGCAGAAATCATGGTGGACGGCAGCCGCGCGTATCTTGTGCGTCCGCGTGAAACGCTGGATCAGCTGCTGGCCGGCGAAACCATCCTGGAGTAAGGCGGCCGGCAGGTTCCGGCACACCCTGTCATCCTGCCAGGCGTGTCATGACATTTCATGTCGTGACACACCGGCTTTCCTTTTCATATCCGCATGCTGCAATACTAACTATCTGATTTTTCAGGGCCGGTTGATTATCTGGCAATTGGCACAATCACTGCTATTCTTGTAGCCGACCCTGTCCGTTATGGCGGGGTTATTAACAGGAGACAGTCAATGAATCGTGTTTCAGCAATCGCATTGTTCGTAATGGCACTGTCGGTGTCGGTTACGGCATGGGCTGAGGAATCTGCAGGTGGTAATAACGAACCGCCGGCAGAAACAGAGGGAAAAAAGGCTGACGACTCAACCGATACCAAACCCGACCAAAAAACTGAACCCAAACCCAAAGCGGCAGAAGGTTCTGAAGAACCCGGCTGCAGCGAATAAGTTCACCCACTCAAATGAGGATCATCCAATGAAGTCCGTATTACTTGCATCATCCCTGATGGTACTGAGTCTGGCGCTTGCGCCTGCCCAGGCAGAAGAACTGAAAGTAAAGATTGCTGGCAATTTGCCCAGTGTTACTGTCAAGCACAATGGCAAGGATGTCGTCGTTCAGCGTAACCAGAATGTGGAAAACACCATTAACCCGGCGTTTGCCAAGACATCCCGTGAGTGTCCGCCATTCTGTGTTAACCCGATGACGCTCGGTCCCGGAATTGAAACCATTGGCGAGCTGGAAGTGCTGGATTATCTCAAGCGCATGAGTGATGGCGATGCTTCCATCATGCTGATTGATTCGCGTACTCCTGACTGGGTGGAAAAAGGCACCATTCCCGGCGCAGTCAATATTGCCTGGACCAAGCTTAATCCGGAAAAGGGCGCGTCCCCTCTCGACATTGCCGATATCATGACCAAGCAGTTTGGCGCGAAGGAAATGGAAGGGCTGTGGAATTATTCTGCTGCCAAAACACTGGTGATGTTCTGCAACGGCGCCTGGTGCGGCCAGTCGCCCAACAACATCAACAACCTGGTCAAGTTCGGTTATCCGCCGAGCAAAATCAAATGGTATCGTGGCGGCATGCAGAGCTGGGAAAGCCTGGGTCTGACTACAGTTAAACCCTGATAATTGCCGGGAGCATTTGCTTCACAGGAACAGGGCAGATTCGTCTGCCCTGTTTTTTTTGCATGCGACAGTTTGCGCTGTAACTGCCTGCTGTGTCATTGCCTTGCTAAAAAATCCCCGCCGGATATTACTTGATGTGCCGGTAAATCGTCCGCTCGCTTACACCCAGCATTTGCGCCGCTCTGGTCCGGTGGCCCTGGCATTTTTCCAGTGCCTGTAACACCTGCTCGCGTGTAATGCGTGTTGTGGTGGAAGCTGCATGGGTTGAGGCGGTTGCGGTGCGCCGTTCGTGTTGGCGTGGTGATTGTTCATACACTACATAATCCGGCAAGATAACATTGCCGGCGGCAAGAATAACGGCGCGTTCAATGATGTTGCGTAATTCGCGTACATTGCCGGGGTAATCGTAATCGAGCAGTTTTTCGATCACTTCCGGCGACAACGGAATTTGTTGTTCGCCTTCTTCAATGTGATGCAGAAAAAACTCGGCCAGCAGTGGAATGTCATCCTTGCGTTCGCGCAGTGCCGGAACCGTTACCGGAAATGCGCTCAGCCGGTAATACAAATCCTGGCGGAATTTTCCATTGCGTACCATTTCCTGCGGATCGCGGTTGGTGGCGGCAATAATGCGCACATCAACCTTGATGTATTCTGTGCCGCCGATGCGGCGAATGCTTCCGGTTTCCAGCACGCGCAATAATTTTGTTTGCAGGTTAAGGGGCAACTCGCAAATTTCATCAATGAACAGTGTGCCTTTGTTGGCGGCTTCAAACAAACCGATCTTGCGTTGCGTGGCGCCGGTAAATGCGCCTTTTTCATAACCGAATAATTCGCTTTCGATCAGCGATTCGCCGAGTGCGCCGCAATCCACCACTACAAACGGCGCATTGCTGCGATCAGAATGATGATGAATGTAACGCGCCGCGCAATCCTTGCCGACGCCGCTTTCACCCAGCAAAAATACTGTGGACTGCGTGGGCGCCACGCGATACAGGATGCTGATCAAACGCAGCAAGGGTTTGGAACTGCCAACCAGAATCATTTCACGATCATTTACATGCGGTAGCGGGTGCATGGTTTCTCCCATGTACAGCACCTCGCCCCTGGCATCGAGTATCGGGCTGGCGGAAAGCTGCACATGTTCTTCGTGGTCATGGTGGGTGCTGTGAATGTGCATCACTGTGGTTGGCCTGCCGGTGGTCACTACTTCTTCCAGCGGGCAATGCTCACCATTCTGGCTGCATGGCCGGTTGATATGGTGTGACACTTCATAGCAATGCCGGCCGACAATATCGTTGTCGCCAACCTGGTAGTGATCGCGGTATTGCTGGTTGGCCGCCACAATAAGGTAGTTGCGGTCAATGATCACAAACGGATCGGGAAACAGATTGATGATGGCTTCACAGGATGGCTTTTCGGGTGGTTTACCGGGGGGGCAGGGCATGGCTGTTCTCCTGTCATGACGCGACATGACAGGAGAATGAGGGCGATGATCGGCAAAGTCAATGCAGAGTGTTATGCTTGCGCTCATGTTGCTGAATTTCACCAAAATGCATGGCCTGGGTAACGATTTTGTGGTGTTTGATGCCGTTAACCAGGCCGTTGCCCTCACCCCGGAGCAGGTGCGCTTTATTGCTGACCGCCGCTTTGGCATTGGCTGTGATCAAATCCTTATGGTGGAAAAGCCGCAAACATCCGACGCTGAATTCCGCTATCGCATTTTTAATGCCGACGGCAGCGAGGTTGAGCAGTGCGGCAACGGCGCCCGCTGTTTTGCCCGCTTTGTGCAGGACAAGAAACTCACCCGCAGCCAGCGCATTCCG
>JAUPMA010000192.1 GCA_030836935.1 Pseudomonadota bacterium
ATTGTTTATTTGACCGGCGCCAATACCGTCTGGCGTCTGGGATATAGCGAGGCGTTCCTGTCGCCGGCACCGTTTTTCCGTTTTAAGGAGTATCCCGGTTTTGTACCCAATCCGGATTTATTGCCGGAAAAAATGCGCGCCCTGGATTTGGGCTGGCAGCGTGAATGGACGAACAATCTGGATCTGAATGTTGTTGCTTACCGCTTGCTTCTGGAAGATGTCATTTACCGCACAATCGGTGGCACAACTGTGAATCCGGATTCCAACCAGAATCTCGGAACACTCGATAATACCGGTGTGAATCTGGCGCTGAACTGGGCACCCTCTGCCGGTTATGAATACTGGTTAAGTGCCGGTTATATTGATGGTCGTCTGGAAAATATAGATCCGATGCAGCCAAGCTCCGAATATCCGGTGCTGTTTACGTCGCGCTGGCATGGGTCGCTGGGTATGACCTGGTCTGGCAAACGCTACACCGTTACGCCCTCGCTGGAATTTGCCGATCGTGCCGATGGCGGTTTTGCTGCCGTGAATGAAGGGGGCAGTTCGCCGGGTTACGGTTTGGTGAATCTGTTTGTGCGCATGCACAATGTGCTGGTTAAAAATGGCGAAGTGACGCTGAAAATACAGAATGTATTTGACCGGCGCTGGTATCAGCCGGGTTTGGGCCGCATGGATTTTTCTGCCGTGCCGCAGGAAACGCGCAACATTATGCTCGGTTATTCATGGCGCTACTGAAATGCGTAACTTCATTCAATCTTGCGAATTGCTGCCGCGCATGACCCATGCAACGGGGCTGCTTGTGCATTGGCTGGTGCTGGTAATGCTGTGCGCTTTTGCGCCGGGTGTTGTCCGGGCAGATGAAAATGCAGCCGTCGGCATTCGTTTGAAAACAGCGTACCTGATCAACTTTGCACGGTTTGTGTATTGGCCGGCGGCAGAAGAGGGTCTGCCGTTGCAGGTGTGTATTGTGAATGGCGATGCATACCGGGAACTGGCCGCAGAATTAAAGCCAACCACTGTGCAACAACGCCGTGTAAGTATGTTGGTGGTGTCTGCCGGTGAAGCCGTTCCTGCCGGGTGCAATATTATTTTTATCAGTCACGGTCATCAGCGTGACTGGCCGCGAATTCTGGAAAGTGTGAAGGGCCGTGCGGTACTCACCGTCGGTGAAGAGGATGACTTTATTGCCAGCGGCGGCATGACACGTTTTTATTATGAAAATAAAAAATTGCGTTTTGCGGCCGATCCGGATCAGGCCCGGTCAGCCGGTGTGCAAATCAGTGCCAAATTGCTTGAGCTGGCAAAAATTGAATCCGGGCCCGAGTGTGCGGCCGGAGATGAACCGGCGCGTCCCGGAACTGTCTGCGGCAAATAAAAAAAGTATGTGCTGCGAATTGCCGAAAGCCGTTATGGTGTACCGGCCGGATTCCCGGGTGCTGTCAGTAAAACCACTTTGAATCTTCTGTTATCCGCTACCACCTCTGTTTTGCGAAAATAGGATGCAGCCGTTTTTTCCAGGGCAATAAAACTGTTTACAACGAATAATGCCTGGCCGTGTTTTGTCAGCAAGCGGGCGGTGGCTTGCAGAAAATGATTTGTCAGATTGTGTTCCACATCAAACCCCTGATGAAACGGCGGATTGCACAGAATGACATCATAGCCCGGTGTGAGGGATGCGCCGATATGATCGGCAATGACATCTCCGGTGATATTGTGCAGTTCAAAATTTTTCCTGCAGGCAAGTAGTGCCGCTGCATTGTTATCGGTGGCATGAATGCTGGCGGGTGAAAATTTTTGTGCCATTACCGAAAGATAGCCGTAGCCGCACCCCATATCCAGCAGGCGATTATTTCGTATGGCCAGCCTGTCCAGATGCTGCGCCAGAAATGCACTGCCCTGATCAATCTTGTTCCAGCCAAACACGCCAGGCTTGCTGTAAAAGACAATACCATCTGTTGTGATGGCAGGCCGTAACATCGGGTAATCGCTGTCATCCAGCGCAGCCCCCGGTAATTTTTTCTGGATGATGCCGATTCGGGCAGCGCCATCTTTTCTGACAACCGATTCATGGCCAAGTCGTTGTTCGGCTTTCTTGATATAGGTTTGAATACCTTGCTGCTTTTCACCGGCCATAATCAGTTCACCGTCTGTTATCAACAGCCGTGCAGCGGCGTTGATGACATGGTGAACAACCGGTTTTTCCTTTGAAGTGCGGTAATAGATTCTATGCAGTGATGCATCTTCAATGTTTGTGAAATCAAAGTCGCTGAATTGATGTCTGTGGTTTGTATTGCAGATTGCGGTAAAGATGTTGCAGCGATTGGTGATCACCGGCATGGCCTGGGCAAACTGCATCAGAACTCGAATGTCATCCACATTTTCGTCAGCAATGAATAATTGCCCGGATGCATGATTGCCGCTTTCTTCCAGAGCGTTATACAACAGGCCGAGGGTGGCGTTACTCATCAAAAGGCCTCGTATTCCGCAGCGGTCAGGTTGCGCCATTCACCCGGTTGCAGATTGTTGTCCAGAATGACATGACCAATGCTTTCCCGGTGCAGCCGGATTACTTCATTACCTGTTGCCGCAAACATGCGTTTGACCTGATGGTATTTTCCCTCGTGCAGGGTGAGACGTAGCTGTGTATCTGAAATGCCTTGCAACTGTGCTGGCAGGGTTGGCCTGTTTTCGCCATGAAGTATTACGCCTTGTTCAATTTGGGCTGCCTGCTCTCTGCTCAGTGCTTGCGCCAGTGTTACGCAATAAACCTTGTTGCATTTGTGTCGCGGTGAAGTGACTCGATGAGACCATTGTCCATTGCTGGTCAGCAGAACCAGCCCGGTGGTATCGGCATCAAGCCGACCGGCGACATGCAATTCATCGCTGTCGCTCACCAGCGAAAAAACACTGGCATGATGTGCATCGTCGCGCGTGCAGACATAACCGGCTGGTTTGTGCAGCATGATGTACCGGTTTTCTGGCAAGACCAGTTTTTCGGCATCCAGGGTAATCAGATCGGTATCGAGAATGATTTGCGCAGCACTCCGGGCAATCTGGTTATTGATGCGGACACGTTGTTGCCGGATGGCCTGTTTGGCCAGAGTCCGGGTGAGTTCCGTGGCGTGAGACAGAAATTTGTCGAGCCGCATTATCGTTTGCCACCGCCACCGGCTCGCAGCAAAATCCTGTCCATGATGCCAAAGGGCAAAATTCGTTTCAGATAGCCAAATAAATAGGTTGGAACAGTAACGTAATAACGTATTTTTGGCCGGGTTGATTCCAGTGCGTGAATGACTTTTTCGAGAACTGCTTCCGGACCAAGTGTGAAAGGTGCGGCAGGACCTTCCCTGTGCAAACGCGCCAGCATGGATTCGTATTGCTGTTTGTGCGGGCTGTTGTGTTTATCAATGTACTGTTCAAACGCATCCAGTGCATTGGCGCGAAACCGGCTGAGAATCGGGCCGGGTTCAATCAGGCTGACATGAATATGGGTGTGTTGCAGTTCCTGGCGCAAGGTGTCGCTAAAACCTTCTATTGCAAACTTGCTGGCGTTATAGGCACCACGATAAGCCATGGCGGCAAAACCGAGAATCGAACTGTTCATGATAATGCGGCCATGACCCTGCTTGCGCATTACGGGCAATATCTGATTGGTCAGTTCAATCCAGCCGAACACATTGGTTTCAAATTGCGCGCGTATGGCATCACGCGACAGGTCTTCCACTGCACCAGGCATACCAAAACCGCCATTATTGAACAGTGCATTCAGCTGGCCATCGGTTGCCTGCAATACTTTTGCAACGGCTGTTTTAATTGATAATGAATCATTGAGATCAAGCTGAAGACTTTCCAGGCCCTGTGCGCGGAGTTGCTCAACATCGGCTGGTTTGCGGGCGCTGGCAAACACGCGCCAGCCACGTTGTTTCAGTCCCTGCGCCACGCATAATCCGATACCGGATGAGCAGCCTGTAATTAAAATTGTTTTTTGCATAATTTTTATTAAATCAGGAACAGTGTTGCCAGACCCAGAAAAATAAAAAAGCCGATACTGTCGGTGGTGGCAGTGAGCAATACGCTGGAACCCAGTGCCGGATCACGGCCATATTTTTCCAGCAATATGGGAATGGCCAGTCCAACCACAGCCGCTATCATCAGTGTCAGCAACATGGCAGCAGAAATAACCAGAGCCAGTGACAGGTTATGATAAAACAGCAAAGTAAAGAATCCGACGATGCCGCCAAGCATCAGCCCATTAATGCTGCTGACGCCAATTTCTTTTCGCAACATGTA
>JAUPMA010000193.1 GCA_030836935.1 Pseudomonadota bacterium
CCCGGTATCATTACCATCCAGATCATGCCAGTTCTTGCCATCCAGTATCACTTCATGCCTCGCCCATCTGGCAAACGCCGCACGTGTGGCCGTACCGGTCTTGTACAAATCAGCACCGGATACAACTTTATAAATCACCATATCCTTTTCCGGATTTTCATGGCGTGATTCATCAATAATCCGCCGCACCGTCAACTGGTCATCATACTGCCCATGACTGTAATAACTGCCCAGCCTGATGTCTTCCGGTTTGAGTTTCTGTTTTTCGCCATGGCGTTTTGCTGTGGCATATATTTTTTCCAGTTCTTCTTCAGACACGTCGGCAAACGAACGCATTTCACGCAATGCGTATTCCAGATCACTTCGCGGAATAACATTGCGTTGCTTGCGCCGGGATTCCGTTTCTGTTTTCTTTTCCAGCAGAATCGGCGTCAGGGCAAAAGGGTAACGACGCCAGGCAAAAGGAAAATTGATGATCATGCCAATCACAATGATCAGTACTGCATTCAGCAACACAGGCGTCAATACAAACTGGTAACCCAGTGCATAAACTGCCGGGCCACTCACCACGGCTGCAAGTGCGGTAGCGCCACCTGGCGGATGAATACAACGCAGATAAAACATGGTTGCAATGCTGAGACCCACAGCCAGTCCACCTGCAAGAAAAATATCCGGTATCCATATACGCATGGTGACACCGATGATTGCCGACAGAACATGTCCGCCCAGTAATGGCCATGGTTGCGACAGGGGCCCATGTGGTACGGCATACAGCAGTACAGCCGATGCACCCATGGAAGCGACAATCATCGCGCCGCTCACGCCCGGCACAAACAAGCTGGTTATAAATAAAACCAGAAGAATGCCGGCAAAACCGCCAGCGGCTGAAATCATTTTTTCCTTGTGTGAAGTTGTATCGGTTTGCACACCCATCAGGCGCGCCAGATTTTTTGGTCTGTATGGCATCAGTCAATCTTCTGGAAGTGAAAATAATTAAAAGCCTGCTCTTTGCCAGCAGGTGTTACATGCAGTTCATGACGTGTTGAACGCAGGACAAAACCTTTGCCCAGTTCAACTGCAATTCCGGCTTCATCATATTGCACAACATCAAGGTTGCTGCATTTTTCCGGGCCGCCCTTTGCAAAGGTGGCAACGATCACATGGCCATTGGGCGCCATTGCCTTTTGCAGATTCGTTACATAATGCAGGCGATCGCTGGCATCAGTCAGAAAATGAAAAACGGCGCGATCATGCCACAGGTCAAACTTGCGAGTGGGCGAGAATTTTGTAATGTCTTCTATAAACCATTCTATTTTTTCTGCCTGGCCGCCAAGCCGTGATTGTGAATGCGCCAAGGCCTGTTCTGAAATATCCAGTACAGCCAGGTTACGATATCCGGCTTCCAGTAAATGATCGACCAGTACTGATGCGCCACCTCCCACATCAATGATTGCGGCATCCCTTGGCAAATGCAATGAATTAATCAGGGACAATGAAACAACCGGCTGCTGCTGAAACCAGCTGACATCCATGGGTGTCCTGTTGGTATAAATCTGTTCCCAGTGCTGTTTTCTGGTCATGGCTTGGTCTTTAAAAAAACGGAATGAAAGAATATCAATGCGTCACATCTTTTCTTTTTTGCTGAAAAATACTGCTTAGCCCTGGCCCAGCAGCGGAAACAAATCTTTCAGGCCATTGGCCATGATTTCTATGCCAATCGCCACCAGTATCAATCCCAGAATGCGGTTCATGATATTCATACCAATATTACCCATGTAACGGCCAATGGGTACCGCCAGCCGCAACATCATCCAGAGAATCAGCGACACCAGCACAATTATGCCCATCACCATAAATATATGACCGGATTGTGTGGCAATGCGATGGGTCTCAATAATAACGGTACTGATTGCACCCGGGCCCGCCATCAGCGGGATTGCCAGTGGCACAATTGCAATGGCATCACGATCGGTCAGATCAGCCTGCTCACGCACGCCTTGCCCGTGCAGGGTTACCAGCGCCATTAATACCAGAATCAAACCGCCACCGACCCGGAATGAAGCCAGGCTGGTGCCCAGGCCAGTGAGAATGGATTCACCAAACAGGGCGCTGACCAGCAATACGCTGCATACAGTAATGGCCGTGCGTGCAACCAGCCGCGAGCGCTCCTCCTGCGTATAGCTGGCCGTGAGGGCCAGAAAAACCGGAATCGCCGCGAACGGATCAAGAATCACAAACAGCGCCGTAAAAAACCGGACATATTCATTCCAGTACGTCATGACTTTACCCTGAAAATTTAAAATTAAATCCCGTCAAAAAAACAGGAAATCCGCTTCGAGGCGAAACCGCCTTCCGTGTCAGTAAGTTTTTACCTGAGACAGGTCACTGTTTTCCTGTCATAAAAAAATCATATCAGATCAAAAACCGTCAGGCTGCCCTGAATTTGCCCGGCTTGCCGGTCATTATTTATATAGCCCTAGCAATCAAGCAGTTACAGCTCAAATTTTGACAACCCTGCCAACGGCAGCAGAAGGCTGACGGTCAACTGATCCAGGCCAATGCTGCAATTCAATAGAAACATTCAATACCCAACACACTGGCCATGAATCAGATGTAAGTCCAGAATGGAACTATACATTTATTGAGGAGTCATTTAATCGCACAGCTGTTTCATGAAATTACCAACATTACTCAGGAGTACAGATTATGTCCAAGACATGGGTTGTAGTAGCCGAAAGTAGCCGCGCCAAGATTTTTGAGCTCGACAAAAAAAACGCTCCGCTCAAGGAATTACAGGGTTTTGCCCATACCGCATCGCGAAGCCACGAACACAACCTCACCTCCGACCTGCCGGGTCGCGTTATGAACAGCACCACTCATGGCAGCCACAAACTGAGCAATCACAGTTCACCCAAGGAACATGAAAGCATGGAATTTGCACGCACCCTTGGCAGCCACCTTGATGAGGCACGCAACAATGGCAAATTTGACAAGCTGATTATCATGTCGCCGCCAGGATTTCTCGGTCATTTGCGCAAGGAATTGAGCAACGAAACCAGCAAATACATTGTTTCCGAGATCGACAAGAATCTGGTACGGCATAACACCCAGGAAATTCAGGCGCATCTGCCATATTCTTTCTAGAAAAACCGGCTCGTAACATAAAAGTCCCGCCATGGCGGGACTTTTTTATCGGG
>JAUPMA010000194.1 GCA_030836935.1 Pseudomonadota bacterium
AGTGGCAACTTATGCCGATATCGACAGCTTGAGCGAAGCGGTTGGTTTCAGGCCATCTACATCACTCAAGGACGGCATCACAAAATTTGCCCAGTGGTATAAAACGTATCACGGTTATTGAATTTATGCAGGGTGTGCGAGTGCCAGCCTGACAAATTACCCACCCCATAACCCCCTCCCCTCAAGGGAGGGGGAACGGAGAGTGAGGAGTGCGCCTTCAGGTGCACAAATGAAGTTTGATGTAATGATGTGTAGGTCGGGTGTTAGCCCGACATGTTGTCCGGGACGGGCTATGAAAGCCATCCACGCAGGTGCAGTGTAATCGCACGCATAATTTTATACAGGACAGGGAAAGGTTATGAAGTTTACAAAATACTTTGAAGAAATGAGGCAAAGACAGGATCGAGCTGTTATACGCATGGAATGGATACAGCAGGTTATTAATAGTCCTGCGAAAGAAATAGTTCAACATGATGGTCGATACGACGATGGGCCGCTATCGAACAAAATGCAGGAAGATATTTGCGCGTTCTTTGATAGAGGATTCAAGCCATGAAGATAAAATATTTTCAGGACACAGATACGCTATATATCGAATTCCGTGAAGCGGACGTCGCAGAAACAAAAGATCTGGATGAAGACACAATACTTGATATTGATAGCGCTGGGCATATATGTGCCATCACTGTTGAACATGCAAAAGAAAGAGCTGATATACCTAATTTTTCATTTGAGCAAACAGCCGCATAACAAGGCTATTAATCTATTGTAGGTGCGCCTTCAGGCACACACTCAAAATTCTGAAATGGAGAAGAAATTGATTATTCCCGTCATTCTTTCTGGTGGTTCCGGTACACGCCTGTGGCCCTTGTCGCGTGCGCTCAAACCCAAACAACTGCTGCCACTGGTGAATGAGTCCACCATGATTCAGGACACCCTTACGCGCCTGAATGGAGTCAAAAATATTTCTGCTCCGGTGATTGTATGCAATGAAGAACACCGTTTCATGATTGCCGAACAAATGCGCGAAATCAGCATTCAGCCATCAGCCATTATTCTTGAACCGGTTGGTCGCAATACGGCACCGGCTGTTGCGGTCTCTGCTGAATTTTCAGCAAGTCAAAATAAAGATGCCGTACTGCTGGTGTTACCGGCTGATCACGTAATCCAGAATACCCAGGCATTTCACGCCGCAATTGCAACCGGATATGAAGCGGCACTGCAAAACAAACTGGTGACATTCGGTATCGTGCCCAACGCGCCAGAAACCGGTTATGGTTATATCAAGGCGGGTCAGCACACACAAATTGCCAACGCATTTGCCGTTGATCGGTTTGTTGAAAAACCGGACAGGCAGACAGCCGAAAAATATATTGCCGAAGGCAATTATTACTGGAACAGCGGCATGTTTATGTTCAAGGCATCACGTTTCATCGCCGAACTCGGGCAGCATAACAAACCCATGCTTGATGCCAGCCACAATGCACTGGTTACGGCGAAAAAAGACATGGATTTCATTCGCCTCGACAAACAGATATTCCAGCAATGCCCAAGCGATTCCATTGATTATGCCGTGATGGAAAAAACAAAAGATGCGGTAGTTATTCCCGTAGATATGGGCTGGAACGACATCGGCTCATGGCCGGCACTGTGCGAAGTCAGCACCAGCGATGAACAGGGCAATGTCATGCATGGCGATGTGTATGCAATCGACACGCACAACAGCTACATCCGTTCTGAAACACGTCTGGTAACCGCAGTGGGCGTGAACGATCACGTCATTGTAGAAACAGCCGATGCGATTCTGGTGGCACATAAAGATGCTGCCCAAAACGTAAAAGGGATTGTTGATCACCTCAAAAAGATTAACCGCAGCGAAGCTACAATCCATAAAAAAGCAACGCGACCGTGGGGAAGTTACGAATGCATTGATGTAGATGAAAGATTCCAGGTAAAGCGAATTGCTGTGAATCCAGGTGCGCAACTTTCTTTACAGATGCATCATCACCGTGCGGAACACTGGATAGTGGTAAAAGGCACAGCGCGTGTAACCTGTGATGATAAAGTATTTTTGCTTTCTGAAAATGAATCAACATTCATTCCACTGGGTTCGAAACACCGCCTGGAAAATGCCGGCAGAATTCCGTTGGAACTGATAGAAGTGCAGACAGGCAGTTATCTTGGTGAAGATGACATCGTGCGATTCGAGGATGTTTATGGCCGATAACCGATAGCTGCTCATAACGATAAGTATTCTCACAAGGGACATGACGAGTGACAGACGCTTGTCATAATGAATTATTTTAAACATATTACTAGTGCGGGGATTCGGCTTTGTATAAACCCTATGGCGACAAGTCTGTTGAATTATTATTGACGGATGCAGCGTATGCATCTGCTAGGGCAAATTTTGTTCACTTGCCACTGGTCACGCTCAATCAACGACAGCTCTGTGATCTTGAAATGCTATTGAGCGGCGCATTCAATCCCTTGACTGGCTTCATGACGCAGGCAGACTATGACAGTGTGCTGGGTGCATCCACATTGGCCAACGGATTGTTGTGGCTAATACCGGTGACGCTGGATTTGTCAAAAAAATGTCTGGATGCTTTGGGTGATAACAAACAAATTGGGCTGTGTGATCACGAAGGCTTTATGTTGGCTGTTATGGATGTCGAATCAATATGGCCGGTGAACAAGGACAGGGAGGCTGATGTTATTTATGGCACGCGTGATCAGGAGCATCCAGGTGTACGTTATCTTTATAATGACGTCGGTGATTATTACATTGGTGGCCGTATCAGCGGCATCAAACTGCCGATTCATTATGATTTCGAAGCGTTAAGAAAAACACCGCGCGATTTGCAATCTG